>JALXDW010000215.1 GCA_027070385.1 Chromatiales bacterium | reverse complement strand
CCACTGGCACTGATTCGTCGTCGTTTATCCACGTCGGGCATAAAAACCGCCAGTGAATTATGGCGTTTATCCAATGGCGTAGTATGCCGGGTAGCGGGCCTGGTTATCGGCCGACAAAGACCAGGCACCGCATCCGGCGTGGTATTTGTGACACTGGAAGACGAAACAGGATTTGTGAATGTGGTTGTTTGGCCAGCCTTTGCCGAAGCACAACGAAAAGCCTTAATAAAATCTCGTTTGCTGGCAGTTAGCGGTACTGTTCAACAGGAAGAAGGGGTGCTGCATTTAATTGCCGGGAGACTAGAGGATTTAAGTGACTGGCTGGCGGATTTAAGCACGAAGTCTCGGGATTTTCATTAGGCTATTGCTAAATAGTTTACCTGGCTGGTGGTTGATTTTAGCCGTTATTGATATTGGTCTTTGTATCATACAAAAACAGTCGTATTATTAAGAAAGCATATTGATACGCAGAACAGGTGTTTTTTAATAATTGCTTTTTAAAACTGTTTCACCGAACGCGTTTGCGCTAAAAGAATACCTATTGTGTGCAATGAAACCTTCCGGGATTATTATAGTGTTACAAGCTAAAATAGAAGAGCGCTATTGAAAAAGAATCCCGCTTAAGGGGCTGATCACCGCATTACCACCGCGGTTTAAGACGTGAGTATAGATTTGTGTTGTACGCACGTCTTTATGGCCGAGTTGCTCTTGAACTGTGCGGATATCCATGCCGCGCTCCAGCAAATGGGTGGCAAAGCTATGTCGCAGGGTATGACAAGTAACATGCTTCTCCAGGCCGGCTTCCCTTGCCACTTGAGTAATTTTACGTTGTAACGCTCGCTCATTAAAATGATGACGCTTTTCTTTTCCGTCGCGTGGGTCATTGCTACGTTTCGAGGACGGAAAAACGTATTGCCAATTCCATTGTGTTTTTGCGTAGGGGTATTTTCTATCTAAGGCGTAAGGCAAATACACCTCACCAAAACCGTCTTCAAGATCTCGTTCATGCAAAATTTTTACTCTCGACAAATGATTTTGCAAATAAGGCACAAGCTCATCAGGCAATGTGACAATTCGATCTTTCCCACCTTTCGCATTTAAAATATGCAGGCACTTATGATTGAAGTCAATATTCATAACACGTAATCGCATACATTCCATCAAACGCAAACCAGATCCATACATAAAACAGGCAGCTAGCCAATAGCTTCCTTTACACTCTTTTAAAGCAGACAAAAGCGTTTGGACTTCGGCTTGTGTTAAAGCTATGGGTAACTTTTTTTTCTTCTTTGGTCGAACAAAGTCTGAGATTGGTGCAATGTCTTTTTTAAGGACTTTCTTGTATAAAAACAAAAGTGCATTCAGCGCTTGTCCCTGTGTCGCAGGTGAAACATGGCGCTCAATAGCCAGAAAAGTCAGAAAACTGACAATATCGTCAGCGCCCATTTGGAGGGGGTGCTTTTTGTTGTGAAAATTAATATAGCGTTTCGCCCACATGATGTAGGCTTCTTCGGTACGAAGACTATAATGTTTTAAACGCACAGCAATGCGGATTTGCTCAAGTAAAGGAATATTGGAATTATTTTTCATGGAAAAGCCATTTTTATAATACTACTGTTTATATAAACAGTACCTTCGTTATGATGAAAAATCAAGCGTTCTTTTACGACAGGTGTCGCAAAAGAACGCACAATTATTGATCACAAAATCATTGTGCGGCTTGTTTTTTACGATATATGCCTGGTAATGCATTGAAATATTAAAAGTAACAGCTAAGAGCTTGCTA
>JALXDW010000214.1 GCA_027070385.1 Chromatiales bacterium | reverse complement strand
TATCGCAAAGAAAACAGAGGGATAATCATAAACTTTATCACCGACAGGGTAAGGGGTTTTCCTGTAACCGCGAAAATGTAAAACACACGGGATATCACTCTTTAGTGCAGATAATACAGCCGCTTCCTGAAAACCGTTATTTGAATATACCAGTTCAATTTTTTCTCTTTTAATCAGTTTCTGTAAAAATAAAATATAAAAATAGACCTCGATTTTCTCAAACACTAAAAATGGCAGTAACAACATTTTATTAATGACACCACGACCAAAGAGTAATGCCAGTTTTTCCTGGAACCGGGACTTTGCATGATAATTGAACCAGTGTTTCCGCTTAATCAATATTGAAGATGAATACAATTTATCGTAACCCATCCCGTCCTGAAACATCAACACATAAGGCTTTACATTATTCATACCTTTAAGCATTTCAGACAGGCTTATAATCGACCCGCCAAAACCTTGAGCATGTTCAATAAAAAGAATTCTTGTTTTTTTATTCATGTTTTCGGTATTAATACTCAAGCAACCGATTGATACAATTTCATGTATTTATCAACAAGTGAATCAATCGAATAATTATTTTCAACCCGGTTTCCTGCTTTCAGCGTTATCATCTCATTCTCCGGAATATTATTTTTTATTTCCATTATCTTCTCTGCAAAAAAAACGGCTGAATCTGATGGCAACACATAACCACACTCTCCATCACACAAGACATGTTTAACCGTTGTCAATTCCCGGCTCATAACAGGTACTTTCAGTGCCATCGCTTCGAGCAGTGTCATAGGCAACCCTTCGTGATCTGAAGTAATTAAAAGAAGGTTCATTTTCCCGATGCAAGGTGCAGAATTGCTAACAAAACCCGCAAGCTTAATTGTATTATCAAGCCCCTTTTTCTCCACATAATCTTTTGTCGTTTCCCATAATGGGCCATCGCCAAACATATGGAATTTTATATTGTGTTCCGGATATTGTTTTTTTATATATTCAGCAATATCTACAAATAAATCGGTACGTTTGACATCAACAAATCGGCCGACAAAAGCAATATTGAACTGCGTCTTGTCAATATTATAATTATTTTCAACTTCAGCCATTTTGTGAACATATTCAATATCAATGCAGTTTTCAATAACAATAACTTTATTTCTGAAACACTCTGCTTGCAGTTTATCTTTTAATTCATAAGAAACAGCAATTACCTTTTCCTGAAAAACACAAGCCACAAAATTATCTATTGCATTTATTATTTTCAATTTTATATTAAGTGAAAACTCGGATGCACCATGCACTGTCCGTATACTTTTACATCGGCTTAACCAGGAAACAGTTCCACCTATAATATTTTCTTTTGTTCGGTGGGTATGGATAATATCCGGCCTGAATTGACGGCTTATATTATAAAATTTAACGGCAATTTTAAAAAATGAATGTACAGATTCATCTATAACAACAACATTGATTTTCCTGTCACGTAACTCTTGCGCCAACTGCCCGTCATTAAGCAAGACAACCATTAAATCAATATCATCACGCTTGTTAATATTTAAAGCCAAATGAAATAGCTGAACCTCGGCACCGGCCCATAAGTCGCCTGAGGCGAAATGAATAATCCGCATATATATCTCTGTCAGTTATTTTATTATTGTATTTTACGCTGTCTGCAATAATAAATGATACTATAAAACTCTTTTTCAAATTCATCAAAGTCTCCCTCCCTCACAAGACCATACAGAGTAAAATCAGGATCCGACTCCCATAAAAAGCATGGTAAACTTGTTAATTTCAAGTACTGGATCTTTACAAATGAAAATTGCGCAATTTATTGACAGTGACGATATTGGGGGTGCCGAATCAATGCTGATTAGCCTCTCACAAGCATTAATCGCACAGGGTCATGACGTTATTGTTTTTCATTTCGATAACCAATATATCAACGATGCCTGTCAGAAACATGGGCTACCACAAGTCAGTATCCCCTATAAAAAGCTTTACAGCTCGGTTGTTACCATTTTTCTCTTTTCCATCCTGTTTTCCCGGTTATTGCGGCATTATGATATCAATATTCTGCACTCACACCTTTACGGCTCGATAACCGGTGCATTTTTAGGCACCTATCTCTATAAAATTCCCCATATTGGCACACTGCATGACCTCTACATGGTGCAAGAACGTACAGGCAGAGGTGCCATGCTAAGACTGGCACAAGCTGCAAACACACAGCTTATTTCCGTTTCTAACGATATGCAAAGGTTTTACGAGAATTACATCCCCTTCGCCAAAGAACTGCATACTATATATAACGGTTTTGACCTTGAAAATTCAACCACAGCACAAGATAAGCCCTTTACCGAGATTGATAAATCAACCGCTGTACGCATAATAACCGTCGGTCGGCTCATCAGCCTTAAACAACAATACCAGCAACTCTGCGCACTCAGCGATATCATCAGAAATAACGACTTGCAGCTCTTATTTGTGGGGGACGGGCCTGAATTTAAGGCCATCCAGGAGAAAATAAATCAGGAAAACCTCAACGACAAGGTTTTTCTTCTTGGTGAGCGAAAGGATGTCCATGCCATCCTTAAAACCGCTGATATCTTTATCCTGGCATCACAAAGCGAAGGGCTGTCATGCAGTATTATCGAAGCGATGGCATCAGGTCTGCCGGCTATTGTCAGTGATGTGGGCGGTAATCGTGAATTAATAATAAATAATGTCAATGGCTACATATTTCCACTGAATGACACGGACACATTCAGGTCACAGGTAAAAGAACTGATTCATAGCCCCGAAAAACGCAAAGAAATGGGCGCTGAAAGTAAAAAAATAGCTCAAACCACATTTTCAACAACAACCATGGCAGAAAAATACATTAACATCTACAACAAATATAAAAAATAAATTTTAGTACATTATCCCGCTTCCAATATATTATAATAACCGTTTGCTTGAGTCGGCCTGACACATTACTGGACACCATTAAAATGAAAATATTATGGTTATCACATTTTATACCTTACCCGCCCAAAGGCGGTGTATTACAACGTGGTTACCACTTGCTAAAGCAAACAGCAAAGTACCATGAGGTACATCTGCTTGCGTTTAATCAAATCGATCTCATTACCCCACTTTTTAAAAACCTGGAATCGGGTGTTCACGAAGCACAAAACCACCTGCAA
Source organism: Chromatiales bacterium (assembly GCA_027070385.1). Taxonomy (GTDB): domain Bacteria; phylum Pseudomonadota; class Gammaproteobacteria; order UBA6429; family Thiohalophilaceae; genus SZUA-37. The sequence goes on along the minus strand of JALXDW010000214.1, from coordinate 3,140 downwards.
CAATTTTGTAAAACAGTCGAATTTTTACCCATCCCTTGTGACGAAAGCAGCTTTAAAAAGAAGCTGCTCGCTTTTAAAAGCCTCTTTAGCCGCTATCCTTATACATTAAACTGGCTTTTATCCGACCGCTTCGAACAACGACTCAAACAGATATTAGCTGAAACAGACTTTGATTTTATTCACTTCGACACCATCAGCCTTGCACCCTTTAAGCACCTGTGTGGCACAATCCCCTGCTCGCTTGACCATCATAATATTGAATCCCATATGCTCTACCGCCGTGCAGGCAAAGAAGGCAATATTCTGAAAAAAGTTTATTTCTATCAAGAAGGCAAACGTCTTGAACGCTATGAAAAAGCTTTCTGTCCTGAATTTACCTTTAATTTCACCTGCTCGGAAATTGACACTCAACGTTTACTGGAAATATCACCCACCAGCAAGGCACATACCATTCCCAATGGCGTAGATACAGAATACTTCAAACCTGATCCAAACTATAGTAAACATAACCGGCTTATTTTTGCAGGTACATTAAGCTGGTACCCGAACATTGAAGCGGTTAATTTTATTGCTAAGGAAATATGGCCAAAAATAAAAAAACTGTTTCCGAATGTTCGCCTCGATATTATTGGTGCAAACCCACCCGACAATATTGTTGCACTCGCAAAACACGACCCGCAATTTAATGTCCATGGCTTTGTGGACGATATACGCCCACTATTAAACGAAGCCAAATGTTATGTTTGCCCCATAAAAGATGGGGGTGGCACCAAACTCAAAATTGTTGACGCATTATCAATGGGCATGGCCATTGTCGCAGACGAAATTGCCTGCGAAGGTATTAATGTCAGCGATAAAAAAAATGTGTTATTTGCATCGTCACCTCAACAATACATCACGGCCATTGAAACCATTTTTAATGATGCCGCAATACAACATAATCTTGAACATGAAGCCCGAGAACTGGCCGTTAAAGAATATTCTTATGACATAATAGGCAAGCAACTCGCCGAGCTTTTCAACCAATATTCCAAAACGGATAATCGTTAATTTATGTGTGGTATTGCAGGCATTTTATCCCGGAGTTCGAATGAACAACTCAAGCAGCAGGCCAACGGAATGGCAAATGCCTTGTTACATCGCGGCCCCGATGCGCACGACACCTGGATACATAACAACACACTGGCCATGGTGCATACACGCTTATCCATTCAGGACTTATCGCCTAATGGTAACCAACCGATGGCTTCCTGTCACGGCCGCTATATCATTGTGTTTAATGGCGAAATATATAACTTCCAAACACTCCGAACTGAACTGGAAACGTCAGGTTACAAGTTTAAAGGTGGCTCCGATACCGAAGTCATTCTTGCCGCTATTGAAGAATACAGCCTTGAAAAAGCCATTGAAAAATTCGAAGGCATGTTCGCCTTCGCTTTATGGGACAAAAAAGAACAAAATCTGTATTTATGTCGGGACCGACTTGGTGAAAAACCATTATATTATGGCTGGGTTAATAACCATTTTGTATGGGCGTCAGAGCTAAAAGCACTGCACAGTCTGCCTTTCTGGCAAGCTGAAATACGCGAAAGCTCCATCCCTGCCTACCTGAAATACGGCTACATTCCAACACCCTTCACCATGTATAAAAACTGCTATAAATTAATCCCCGGCAGTTTGCTAAAACTTTCAGCCGAACAGGTATTCAGCAAGAATATTCATTTTTCGCCTTATTGCCCAAGCGAAAAAAACAGCGGTCAACAAAATGCCATACACCCGGAATATTATTGGCAGTTTTCCAACGTTGCCGCCAAACATAATAACCGGCCAACACTCAATTACACGGATGCCGTCAATCATCTTGACGAGCTGCTGCAACATGTTATTTCCAAACAAATGATCAGTGACGTTCCCTATGGTGCTTTTTTATCAGGTGGAATCGACTCAAGCCTGGTTGCATCCATCATGCAATCGTTAAGTTCAACACCTATCAATACCTTTACTATCGGTTTTAATGAAGAAGATTTTAACGAAGCACGCTTTGCCAAAGACATATCACAGCACCTTGGCACAAACCATCACGAGCTTTATATCTCGTCCAATGACTGTCTGGAACTTGTTCCCAAAATACCGGAGATAATGGATGAACCCTTTGCCGATTCGTCCGTGTTACCGGCTTATTTTGTCAGTGCCTTAGCCCGCCAACAGGTTACCGTTTGCCTGTCAGGTGACGGTGGCGATGAATTATTCTGTGGCTATAACCGCTACACCAAAACCAACCGGATATGGAAAAAAGTGCAGCACTACCCTGCCAATTTCCGCAAAATCATCGCAAGCCTGCTTCAGCTTTTTCCAATCCACAGTGTGGATAAGGTCTATTCACTTATCGCACGGTTTCTGGATTCCAAAAACAAAAATACACGTGTCGGCCTTAAACTGCAAAAACTGGCAAAATTATTAACATTAAATAATATTGACGAAATTTATGATATGTTAATATCTTACTGCACCAACCCCGCTATAGCAGCCGGTATCCCCGATAATGCCACATTACTCAGCAATGAAATAACCGGGTTATTTGATAAAAACACCCAGTTTATTGAATACGCAATGGCCTTCGACACCACCACCTACCTGCTTGATGATAATTTGGTCAAAGTGGATCGCACCAGCATGGCATCCAGTCTGGAAACACGGCTACCGCTACTTAACCATAAAGTATTGGAATACGCATGGAGCTTGCCACTGGAGGCTAAACTAAACTCAAAAGCAACAAAACGTATCCTGCGCGACATCTTATACAAACGCGTACCAAAAGAACTGATAGAACGGCCTAAAATGGGCTTTTCAGTACCTATTTCAATGTGGTTAAAAGGCCCCCTGAAAGAATGGGCAGAAAATTTATTACTGGAAAAATCCAATCTGGAACATGGGTATCTTAATTCAGAGTTAATAAAGAGATTATGGCTTAGCCACCTTAGCGGTAAACAGGATAATACAGCAGCACTATGGAGTATTCTGATGTTTCAGCAGTGGTATACCAATAGCTAATAAATAATAAAACAACAGGAAATGGAATAATGAAAAATTATATTATCAATACAATAATGGATTCATACAGACGGTTTAGGAATACCAAA
>JALXDW010000213.1 GCA_027070385.1 Chromatiales bacterium | reverse complement strand
GCATAAGGGAGAGGCGTGTAATAACCATAATCACCACTCCCCCCTCCGCATGCGGTTAAGACCGATGTTAGAATAAGTATTATGCCGGTTTTCAAATATAACTTTATCATTTCACTGCACTAAAATAAAAACAAGTTTAATCCTTCGTATCTGAATGCATACTGAATGTGATGCTTTCTGACTGTTAAGAAGCAATAAAAAAAATAATATCAGGAACATTTGTTTGGTATATCAATTAATGAGTTAGTTGCCTTTTGTAAAAAACAAGGTATGACGTACTGATAAAAAACACAATATTGCATCTTCAGGTTTGAAAACAAAAAGGCTGTATAAATAATCTGGAGAGAAGCTATGTTGAAAGTAATTCTGATTGTTACTAACCTGTTGTTGACTGCTCTTATTATTAATTTATTGGAACCGGTCTCAAGTTCAGTTGTACTGCAGCAACACGATGTGGCGATAAGTCAGACAAAATTACCTGAATAGTGAGTAGCGTAAACTGAGTATCAAGCTCAGCGATATAAAAATGGAAGTATAATTAAAATCATAAAAACGGGTAATGCAGATAATATGGTGGAAAGATTATCGTTCTGTAATTGTTTTATTTATGTGGTGATATAAAACAGTTGGCAGCTATTTACGATAATCTTTGGTTTATTTTATTGTCAGTTTATACATGAAGATCCTGCAATCCTTAAAAAAACTGGTAAATGACAGGAATACCGCTATAAAGCGAGAAGCCATTGATGCTTTAGAGTCTAGCAATACTCAATAATGTATTAGTTATTTTTTATGTTTGGAAGGTTGTGCTCAGCTCCTCAACATTATTTAGAAAATAATCGATTAAAATTTTTTGTAGCAATTTGTGTGGCGGTTTTTTTAGTTAAACCGCCCAATGCTATTCGGAAGCGGGTTATAAATTTACCATACTTATTTATATAGTCCTGCTTAGTGGTTAAATCCACGCCTATCAGAAAGCGTGTTGGATAGTCTTCAAGTAAGTCCTTCCATTGGGCAGTGAAATGAAAGTTTTCATCTACAATATCCTGATCTGCCATGCGTTTCTTTTTGGCCAGCCAGGCAAGGTCGCAATGCAAATGAGGATAATGTTTAAATAATTGACGAATTTTATCTGTTGTCGCAAAGCCACACATATGTGCCCAGATGAAAGTAACCTGCGGGTAATGGTTGAGTAATCTTAAAAGCGTTGTTTCATCTTGTTCGTTCTGGTGAAACTGGTGAAAAAGTACAGGTAAATGCTGTTGTTTGGCAATCGCAATAATGCTCTCGAATAATGGGCTATCAGGAGATACGGAGCCAGTCCCTTGTCCACCATGTAAAACAATTTCACCAATGAGTTTAAAATTTCCGCTTGCTGCCTGTTGTGCCACTCTGGATGGCAATGCAGGATCTTGTTGGCGCCAGGCTTCAATTTGCATACCATTACCCAGTATCAGTTGCTGTGGGTAGTGTTGTTGCCAGGCGATTAGCTGTTTGTTAGTGGTAAGTGGTTTGCCATCGGTATCAAACCGGTAACTGTCACGTCGCATTAATAAAATTTTGTTAACACGGTTGGCTTTTATTAGTCTGATAATATCTTCAGGTAGTACTCCACCTTTGACGTGTGAATGAGAGTCGGAAATAATGCCCTGATAAAGTATATTGCCAGCAGAATCCTTAGTGGGTATAGCTAAAGTATTACCTTGCTCAAAACCACTGTAGATAACGCGCAGACGGGTTCCCTTTTTATTTGCGGTACCGTAGTCACCGTTCTGTTCCATGATGGGG
>JALXDW010000212.1 GCA_027070385.1 Chromatiales bacterium | reverse complement strand
GATTATGTCAATGAAAACATACAAGATCTGGCCGAAGATGAAGATTTAAGTCGCTATATACTTTAAAAAGCGAATCAAACTATTTAACAGGATACCAGCATGCCAAAACCGACAGAAATTAATTTACACCAGGCTTCCCATATTCTAGAAATTGCCTTTGACGATGGTGAACGGTTTAAAATGACCACTGAATACTTGCGCGTCAATTCACCCTCGGCTGAAGTACAAGGCCATGGCCCCGGCCAGGGCGTATTACAAATTGGCAAACAGGACGTTAACATTACCAAGATTGAACAAGTCGGCAACTATGCCATTCAGCTGTTCTTTGATGATAATCATGACACCGGCATTTACTCCTGGGACACCCTTTATAGCCTGGGTAAAAATATGGAAGAGAACTGGAAGAATTATTTAGCTGAATTAAAAGCAGCTGGCCATGAACGCCCAGAACCAGAGCATAATAAATAATATCCTGCCACACTGTCTCAGCACAAAGGTATGTTTTAAAAATACATGTGCTGGTGCAGTTACTATAAATCAGGTTGTTAAACGCCGATAAATATCCGATACCTTTAGCGGTAACTCCCGTACTTCATCAATAACGGTATAGGCGGCTGCACCATACATATGTGGTAAATACTCTTTGGCTTCACTATCAATGGTAATACAATAAGGGTGAATGCCTTCTCGACGTGTCTCAATCAACGCCCGACGGGTATCTTCAATACCGTATTCACCACGATAGCTGTCATAATCATCCGGTTTTCCATCTGAAATGGTAATCAGGATACGTGTTTTTGCATCTACATCTAACAGTTTTTTATTCAAGTGACGAATCGCAAAGCCCATGCGGGTATAATCTTTTGGCTCAATGCCACTGATACGCGCTTTCACTTCGTCATCATAATTATCATTAAACTCTTTAATAGTATAAATTTCGCAGCGTTTACGTGCCATGCCGGAAAAACCATAAATCGCATAACGATCACCGAGGCTTTCCAGTGACTCACAAAGTAGAATCAAGGCTTCACGTTCTGCATCGTTTATCCAGCCTTTAGTTGAACCACTCATATCGACCATAAAACACACGGCAATATTGCGTTCATGACGTTGCATTTGCATGTACAGCCGTTCGCTCATTTCACTGCCGTCTTGTGCATCGGCTAATGCTTCAACATAGGCATCAATATCCACTTCATCGCCATTTGTCTGACGTTTTAATAATTTGTTTTCATCACGCATCGCTTCAAATGTTTTGCGCAGATGTCTAATTAAGCGACCATGCTTGCTCATGGTCTTGCTAACAAAATCATCATAAATGGGTTTGACCATTTTTTCCCGAACAGCACACCAGTTCTTTCGGTAGTTTTGCCGTTTAAAATCCCATTCGTTGTATAGAAAGGCTCCCTCCTCATGATAGGTACCTTTCCAGACTTCATCAGGATCATCTTCTTTTTCTTCAAAAAAAGAAGGATCATATTCACCATCACCCGCAGCAACTAAATATTCTTCCGGTATTTCACCTAAATCCTGCAAGATGGAAGACATTAAGTTTTTTACATTGTCCGGTGGTGTTATGGGTTGATCGTCCAGCATTAATTCCATTGTAAAATCTTGCTGGCTATTTTGTTCATTAATGTCCTTTAAATCAAAACGTTCCTTCCCCGGCAAAGACTGTGGTGACTTTAATTCCTTACCTTCATCAAAATCATCCTGTAATTTACGCAAAATATTTTTAAGTTGTTTTTTTTCATCTTCAATGCGTGCCTGCATCACCCTGGCCGTCAACTCCGGTTGCAATAATCCCTGATAACAATAAGGCTCAAACGGTTCAAGCTGATGCAAATATTTGTTAACAATGTCAAGCGTGTCTTTTACTGTCGACGTTTCGTTACTGAGTTGCTGACGAATAGTCTGCCATTGCTTGTCCAGTAGCGTGACATCCAGTTGTGATTTGATTTCCTCGAGTTGTCGATACAAGCCGGGCAATTCTCGGGCTAAACAATGTTCTAGCCGCAGCGTTTCAGCCGCATGAAAAAGACGGATAAATTTCTCAGGATTTTCCGATTTTTCAACTTGTTGCTGCAAGTCAATCTGGTAAGTGCCAAATCGTGCCTGTGCCCACAAATACGCAACCATGACTTTATAAAGTTTAAAATTCTGTTTTTTATTCTCTAAGGGTGCAACCAGAGCCGGTAGAAAAATGGTTTCTGTATCTGTGTAAGCTTGCTCTGCTTGTTCAAGTTTTAATTTACGCCCCGATAAACCATGTACAAAATGTAACAATATGGCAGCTTCATCTTCAAGTACAGCACCGGCTTCTTTTTCATGACTTAACTGCAGGAAATTATTCACATTCCGAATCACTTCCAATGCCGGGTATAAACCCTTTACATCATAGGTATCCATCGCATGTAAAGCCCATGCTTCAATGGTTTGTGCATCAATATCATTGAGGATATCAATAATGTGCGCCATAAATTGATAACCCAATTCATGATGGGTGCTGGCCGTACGCTGAACCCAGGCAAGAATATATTGTTGTTGTGTTAACGGCAGGGCAGCCAGAATTTCTGCCTGTTTTTCATTGTGATAAAAAGTAAATTCAACATCCAGATAAATATCCAGACGTTTCTGGATTTCTTTTGCTGATAAAGATCTTTTATTTTTCATGTATTGTTATTTCCACAGCAGCAGGGTATCACCTGGCAGGAAGCTGTATCCCGAACCTCAGGCTAAGGTGGACAAATAAGTTTTTATGCCTTTCCTGAATCGGCAAGAATCTGTATTTCTACCTTCACAGAAATAATACCACTACCCTAAAATACAGATGAGCAAAGCTCATTAACAGCTGCGAGCATATCACTGTCATCCGTTAATGCCTGAGATATAGCAGAATGTACAGCCATGGTGGATTCAATACCACTGTGCATTAACTTTGCTGCATGCACTAACAGGCGGGTACTTGCACCTTCTTCCAGACCACTGCCTTTTAAATTACGTGTCATGTTTGCAAATTTTACCAGGTTCGTCGCCGTTGCTTCATCAATACCGGTTTCCGTTGCAATGATGGTTGCTTCTATTTCAGCAGCAGGGTAATCAAACTGCAGCGCAATAAAACGCTGTCGCGTACTTTGTTTTAAATCCTTTAATACGCTCTGGTAACCGGGGTTATAGGAAATGGATAAACAAAAATCATCGTTGGCCTCAATGATTTCACCTAGCTTTTCCATCGGCAAAACACGCCGATCATCAGCCAGGGGATGAATAACGACCATTGTATCTTTACGAGCTTCAACAATTTCGTCAAGATAACAAATCGCTCCTGCTCGCACCGCACGTGCCAAAGGCCCATCGACCCAGATGGTGTTACCACCCTGAATTAAATAACGTCCAACCAGATCAGAGGCAGTTAAATCATCATGGCACGAAACAGTAATCAAAGGTTTTTTTAAATACCATGCCATGTATTCCATAAAACGGGTTTTACCACAGCCGGTAGGGCCTTTTAAAAGAATCGGTAAATTTTGTTGATAGGCCGCTTCAAAAATCTTTATTTCATCTGCCACCGGCTGATAAAAAGGTTCTTCTTTTATATAAAATTCTTCTGTTTTTTTTGCCTGAACTTGCATCTTGCTACTCTGTTTTTTTAAAAGATGTAAAACCTAAACGATAATCTTTTCACCAATTTTAAAACCAAATTTATTAACTAAATCCAGCTCATTAATCAGTTGATCAACAGCTGACTGGCCATGAAACTTGTCGATCTCGGCTAAAATAAGTTTGGCACCGTTTCGATTATAACCACCGCCCATGCTGACCTGTGTGTGCAATAATTCACGCGCCTTATCTATGGTCATTTAACTGTCCTGCTGAATGAATCGAATAGCCATTATACCCGTTAATTCAACACACGACAGTATAGACAGACATTCTAGCCCGGTTGATTGTCAATGCGAGGTTTTGTCAGTATTGGGAGATAGCTCATCACAAAAATAGAAAACGCAGAAATCCAGAGTAACTGCGATATACCTATCCACAGGTTATACTGCGTTGAAATAAATAAAGGAATAATGACTCTGAAAATCGCACCCAGAATTAAAAAGGCCAGTGCATAACGTACCATCGCAGGTGGTTGAGTAACATCGCGCCCGGTATGGCCCAATGCAACCCGCGACATCATTCCTAATGTAATAACACCTATTCCACCCACAGTAAAAGCATGTATAGCCAGATATTTTGTTACCCCTGAAAAATAAACCATTGCTAATAATAAAAATCCCAGGCAAATAAAACAAAGCGCAAGATACAGGCTCCAGAGCATACTGTTTTTCCATATTCCGTTTGTGTGCCAGCCAAACAGGCGTACGGCATTCACAATAAACAAGGCTAATGCAAATGATGATGATAAAAGTTGATTCTGTAAAAATATATCCGCGATAAAGAAAAGTATAAACAATACCAGGCTGGAAATATCTATAAACCTGGAGTTATACAATGTGACCGGGTAACCCACTCCACGCTCTATAAAAAAAGGCACAACTCGCCGTCCCATCATCAGAATCAAACCAACAACAAGATAAATACCACCATAAATACCCCAGTAAATACCCTCACTGAGAATGCCCATGGCACCAAGATAGAAAAAAACATTAAAGATCAAAAGCAAAATAACTTTCGATAAAATTCCCATTTGACCCCATTGTTTTACTTTGATTATTGGATACGCAATCGCAACCGCCAGCAATAACAAAAACAGGCTATCGACAATCGCAGCAATTTCTATATACATTGTGCCGAATAAAAATAACACACGGGCACCAAGCCATAGAAAAAATAACAGCATTAAAGGCTTACCATATAGCGTTTGCACCCCTGTCCAGTTTTTAACGGCTGTTAACAAAAAACCGGCAATCACAGCAACCGCATAACCATAAATCATTTCATGTGCATGCCACTGAAAATTTGAAACAGCATCTATTGGTATCGCTATATTAAAAAGATAAATAGCCGACCAGAGAGCAATCGAAATGACCGCAAAAAATCCTGCGCCAAGAAAAAATATTCTGAACCCCAGGTTGAAAATAGAAAATGGATATTTCGTCGTGGCTTCACTAATTTGCATACTAAACCTGCCTTAAAAATAAATGTCTACTTATCTTAAATCCCAGTAACGCTGCATTTCATAATAAAGGAAAGACGCTGTCCATGTTATCAACACCAGTCCGGTTAATGACTCAATACCGGTCAAAAACCTCAAATGCCCATTGGGTTCTATATCGCCAAAACCCAATGTTGTAAACGTTGTAAATGAAAAATATCCCGTATCCATTAAACTGCCATTATAATTTCCTTCCAAATGTCCCCAGCCTTCGGCATGGTGCATAAAATAATACGCAAGGGCAAAGATCCAGATCTCAATCGCATGTGCCACCAGGGCACCAAAAATACCAATAACAATTCTGAAGCGATGTTTAATTTTCATCTTTGGTACAAGCAAGGTGATGCGAAATAAAAACTCATAATGAAGCATCACTGCCAGAAAAACCACCAGCGTATTCAAAATAAAGACTTTAATCATTTTCGGTCACCTGAACTTTATTGCAAAAATCATATTCCTTTGATTGGATCTATTTAACGCGTTACGAGAGTCAACTGTCAATGCCTGAATTAAAATCAGGTATAAAAAAACCGGCCTGTTGTAAAACAGGCCGGTTTTTTTTGAAATATTAAATTATGCCCTCAAGGACACAAAAATTAAATTTCAAATGTACCTTTTAATTTCTTGGGTACGGCTACACCTTTAATGCGCACATATTGAGGCATACCATCTTTATATGGAGGGTAATCTTCACCTTTAATTAAAGGCTCCATATAAGTGCGGCATGCTTTAGTAATACCAAAACCATCTTTGGTAATAAAATTGGCTGGCATCATTTTTTCAACATTAGCAACCTTGCTCAGATCGGCCATCCCTACTTTCCACTTGAATGGCTTGTTGGATATACGATCAACCGTTGGCATAACTGAGTTAAAGCCTTTAACTGCATATTGTACCGCAGCTTTACCCATTGCATAGGCCATATCCACGTCTGTTTTAGAGGCAATATGTCGTGCAGCACGTTGCAGATAATCGGCAACTGCCCAGTGATTTTTCAGTTGCAGTTCAGATTGAATCATACCGCTGATAACAGTGGCAGCACCACCAAGCTGGCTATGACCGAAAGCATCTTTCAAACCTGTTTCTGCAAGGAAACGCCCATCCGGCCAATGAACACCTTCAGATACAACCACTGAACAATAACCGTGCTTGTCGACATTTTTTTGTACTTCG
>JALXDW010000211.1 GCA_027070385.1 Chromatiales bacterium | reverse complement strand
CATAATAAAAATAATTCTTTATTCCATAGAATGGCTACTATACGCAATGGTTGGTGCAAAAAATGGGGAACAACCAAGGCTATTATGCTGCTTTGCTGCCTGTATTATCGACGAGAACAACAGCCAATTTATCACGGATCCCGGTCAAACTCTGCATAACAGACGCCAGCCGTTGTCTTTGCAAAAAATTCCACCCTACCGGGACAGGACGAAAAATACTGTATCGAATACGTGCATTAAGATTCAAAGCCTTAACCAGATTCATACCAGGAGATAACTCATCATCAATACCACTGATTATATTATTTAATACTCTACGTCGAATAATAAAATGGATAAGACTTAATGTTACTAACCCGGTACATGCCATTAATAAAAAGAAAAAGGGGCGCTGTTTAATAAAACCAATATAATCAGAGACAGCAAGACCGGCTCCAAACCCGTACAGCCCAGCGGCCAAAGCAACCATCACGAATGTAAGCACCACCCCGTCCCACAGTAATACTTTCTTCATCCACAAATCGCGATACTGTTGTATTTTTAAAATCACTTTTTCATCAAATGATGTAACCAGTGTCTCTAGATAATCGACCAGCTTAACAAGTTGTTCCTGACTCATTTTATCCAGATTCTGTTTATGGTGGTCCAACTTGCCAATAACAGCACACCATGAAACCGAGTCTGTAAAGGAGGATATTTTATCTAGAACACCTAATGACAAACCTACTTTATCCACCTTTTGATATTGTGCCAATATGTCCAGCATTAAATCACGCACATCATGCATTGTTGTTTCAGAGTCTTTTACATGACGATAAAGCTGACCACTGGTCGAAGACTTGTTCTTTTCTTGATGATTGTCACTGCAAATATTCATCGAAATTGCCCCATTTAAAATTCACCACTTGCACCCCGTTTCATTATGTCCTGAATAATCATTTTCACTCTTAACGCTTCTTTCTTTAATTTTTCTGGTAACGGTGTTCCACCATGAATCATTAAATCCATATTTAAACTATATATCCATAAATTACCTTTTTTATCTTCCAGCAATGTCACTCGGCAAGGTAAGTATGCAGAAAATGCATCGCTGTAATCCACCATTTGGGCGGCTGTTAATGCATTACAAAACATAAATATTTTCATAAAGCGAAAAGGCTTTCCCGTCATCGCTTCAACTTGTTTATATAATGGTAATTCACCAACATTCTTTATATTGTGTTCGTTAGCAACAGATCGCATGGCTTCTTCAACATCATCTGCCGTTAATCCTTTTTCTACCTTTGTTTTCCATACCGTCGCCTCTGCCGCATTACCTGTTGCCAAAATATCACTTGCCAACCGGGTATAGGTTTCCAGTGCTTTATCATCAAAGTTTTGAAAAGTATGATAGGCCGGCTCCAGTTTATATATCAAAATAAAAAACACCAGTACGCTTATAAAACCAATAACTGCAAAAACATTTCTAAAAATAGTCATAATCTGTCCCATCCATGCCTGAGTTGTTTGTTATATTAAATAACGTTACCACCCATTATAGTACGGTTGTGTGTAAACAGCTGGTGGCGCCGGGTAATAAGGAGGTGGAGTCATTGCGCCCTGATTATTTCCCGGTGGCACTGGTTGATAATATGGAGCAGCTGGATAAGCCCTGCTATAAGCCGGGTAATTATACTGCGGCATTCCAGCATTGGAATTTGTATTCGGGGGAACCCCCTTTGAAAATCGTGCCTGCTGTTGTTTTATCCATTTTTCATAGGCCCGCCTGTTGCGTTCCTGTTGCTCTTTCATCTGCTTCTGCCAGGCCTGTTGTCGCGCTTTTTGCTGCGCCTCCATCTGCCGCTGCCAAGCTTGTTGCATCATCTGTTGCTGCTGCATTCGATTTTGCATTTGGGAAAATTGTGATGTATTTGTTGTCGTTGCAGGACGGGAATATGGCGCAGGCTGCATTGCTGCTGAAGGATATGGGGTAAAAGAGGTCTGCGGCTGATTGGAAGATGCATTTTGTGCAACCTGCTGCTGTTGTGTTTTATTTTTATTAGAATCATTATCAGCATTAGCGGAAGTATTATCTTTGTTATTGTATTCAAACCAGTATGCCACAACCAAAACTGCAACAATAATAACCATAAAATAATTTCCATAACGACTAAACCAGTTCTTTTTTGGACGTTCTGATTCTTCAGAAACACCTAAATCTTTAAGCCGCTGTTTAATATGTTCCTGCTTATCCTGAATCTCTTTTTTTTCTGTGTTTTCATTTGAGCCGGTTTCTGTTGCCATCACCTTTCCCTCCAAAAAAATTAATCATATTTAGTCATTACAGACCGTTTTACCATGGCATAAATGTATTCATAAATGACATTGGACGTGACACACTGTTGTTCAATACGGAAAAATCATAACGCATTTGATTCATTGAAATATTCATACCTCTTATCTGATAAGTCATGCTATCCATGCTTGCAAGCTGACTATCCAATGTTTGAGTCATTACCACCATATTTTTTGAAATACTATTAACCTGTGTTGAAATCTGCTCCATATGTTGAGTAATCTGACCCATATCATCTGCAACACGAGATATATCCTCAGTCAAGCTGTAAATAAGAAAGAAACCATAGGCTGCAAGAATGATAAAAGCGAACAAAGCAGGATAAACTATCATCTCCCAACGTTTAGCACTTGCCATAAAAGCTGTTGAAAGCTGTTCAAGGCTTTTTCCGAGACAGTCATCAAGATTACCTTCAGATTTTTTTTCTGAAAAGGATGAATTAGCATGACATTCAGAGGGATCTTTTCCACAATTATCACTGTCCCCATGACAACCCTCAGGGGTACCATCACACGGTTCTATAACCTTTTTTTCATCAGACATTCATTTCTCTCTTATAATTTCATTGCCAAAGTTATTAATATGAAGATGTTTGTTTTACCGCTGCCAGGCGATCTGCAAGTTTATCCGCATAATCAGGATTCAGGCCTTGTATAACACGTTGCAAATAGACAACCTGAGAAAACTTGTTTTTATCTATCAAACGCACTGCCGCTTCATAATAAGCAAGTCCTGCTTTACGCCACTTCCCCATCGCATAATAAACATTGCCCAATTCACCAAAATAGTCGGCTTCATCATTTTCAAGTTCAGTCAACTCTTTATATTTTTGAATGGCAACATCGAGTTTACCCTGATGAAAAGCGTTTCTGGCTGAATATAGCAAACCGGTTTCACCGGCAACGTCCTTATCATTTGAAACATCATTACTGACTTCAGTATCGTGTTCCACAGATTCGGCAAGTTCAGGAGTAGTGTCTTTTTCAGTCTGAGCAGCGGATTGTATCTCAGCTGAATTTTCAGTTTCTGTTTGAGGACGTTTTTCTTCTTCTGACATGGGAACATCTGAAGGTGACTCGCTAACTTCTGCCACAGCGACATCTGATTGCGCGGGTTCAATCTGTTCTTCAGACGCTGTGACATCAATATCAGCTTTTGATTGTCTACTAACAGTGTCATCTTCAACCTGTTTTATTTTCTTAGCAATGGCGGCAACAGCATTCTTCTTTTGCTGAGTTTGCCTGGCGAACGTCTTTAATGCCGGATGTATTTTTTCTGCATAGCTATCAATTTTCTGTACATAATTATCCGGAAGAATTAAATACCGATAATAATATACCGATATCAGCCCGAATATAATCATAATGAGTATCAAATGGCTTAATATATGTCGTATCAATTTCATATTTTTGTCCTCAGGCAAGTTCAGGAAAAATAAAACTTGCAAATTTATTAAATTCTTCTGTTGCCTTGCTACGTTTCGACATTTCAAATACAGCCATCCCTTCACTTAAAGAGCGTCGAAAAATAGTTCGTTGGTATAATCGCTCAGGAATCAGATTAATACCCGGTATTTGTTTAATAGCATCCTCAGTGTCATCCGACTCTCGTACTGCTCGATGTGTATCCGCCCTATTCACAAATGCTCTCATTTCAGGAAGTTGTTCAAGCTGTTGTCCATGCATTGCATCTTCTACAATATCCATAAAACGTTGAGTTGCCCAAACATCAGGTTGACTCGGTGGCACCGGAATAATGATTTGATCTGACGTTTTAATCGCTTGTTTCATTGCATCAATATTTGCCGCACCCACATCAACCAATACATGAACATTATCAGGATGATAATTTAGGTCTTCTACCAAACTATTGCGTGGAGGATAGACCTGTAATGCAGGTGCATAACCTTCATCTCGACGAACCTCAGCAACATCCAGCAGGGTTTGCTGTGGATCAAGGTCATATGCCACAACAGGCTGCCCCTTCATTTGAAGCCATAACGCGAGATTGAATACAACCGTACTCTTCCCCGAACCACCTTTTAAATTTGCAATGACTGTTATCATTTCAGGTTACCTGGCCACTCGCCGGTTATTGTTTATCTTTTCCTGGTTCATGTTTATATTCAATTTTTTATAATCAGCCGGCAAATGGAACAGCTTCTCATCCTGCTTACTAACTTTAATATTTCGAAGTTCACGTAAAAAACCACCTGGTAATTCCTCTTTCACAACCATCTTCAGCTGTGTGTCATACCATTGTTTTGAAAAACGACTTTGACCTGATGGATAGGTGTAGCGTGACTGCCATTGCTCCACTTCCCGCCCATTCAACTTTTCTTTACCAAGCAGTTTAAGCTCCATAACGCCACCGTCATGAAAAATTTCTTTAATTGCAAAATGTCGTTGATTATCAATCCAGTGGAGACTTTTAAATATTTTCCCATTAACGGTTCGCTCTACCTGCCACTTATCAACTTTAATTTGGTTTATTTTTTCTTTTGCCAGTTTTTTACACTGAACATGTCTAACACCATCACAAGGGGTGGTGAATTTTTTTTGTGACCATAATGAAGAGATTGGCAACCCAGTTTGTTCCATATATTTTTTTTGATCAGGATAAAGCACCAGGCGTTTACCTTTTTCCGGATAAACAATATCAACAACACGATAACCTTTCTGATTAATCTCTGTTCTAACAGCTTTTTTACTTACATACATTTTAGATATTAATGGTGCCTGTCCTGGTGATACCTGAATGGCATCAGCCGAAAATTCAACATTAAGTTGAATTGCATGAACACAAAATGAAAACAACAAAAGAAAACTTGTTAAGCCACTAATAAGTATTTGTCTTTTCACTTTTTTACCTTAGCTTATATTAATTTATATCAGCAGCCTTGGGACCCGATATCACTACCGGATCCCGCTGGCCGTTATTATTTACCTGATTTGGCAGGAGCCTGTTGCTGTGCAGGTGGTTGCCCCCAAGCTGGCGCACCATAACCGGGACGTGGACCATAATAAGCAGGTGGTGGAGGTGGTGGATAGTAACCACCGCCATAACCTGGACCATAACCACCACCATAATAAGGGTTGCCATATCCATAGCCGTTACCGTAATAGTTACCATTACCATAGCCATTTCCATAGCCATTGCCGTAACCATTACCATATCCACCCATATTGCCATTACCACGGGTACTCATGCTGAAGCTCATGTCACCATTGCCCCAACCATTACCGTTACCCCAGCCATTACCATTACCCCAACCGTTATTACCCCAACCGTTGTTTCCCCAACCATTATTACCCCAGTTCCATGGAGCACCACCCCAGGGACCCCAGGCATTGGCTGAAGAGAATGGCAACGCTAATGCCAATACTATTGCAGCAGCACCCATTGCTGTTTTTAATTTCATCATTACAGTTCTCCTAACGATTTAATTTGATATGAATAAACATACCTTTACACTCTATTAAGTATTCAAGATAACAACCAAGAGTGCGTAGTTATCACCTTATATTTTCGAAATCCCACTGAATGGGGTTTCGGAAACCTTTAATTTATCAATACTTCCTTCAGCACACTTTCCATATTCACCAGGGATACCCTGCTCCTGGATATAAACCGGGCGCCAAATATAAAGGTGTTGCATAAGGCAAACCTGTTCCAGGCAAACCCGGTACTCCCATACCAGTCATCCCCCAACCAGGATAAGCACCTGGATAAAATCCAGGGTAAACACTCGGATAACCCGCTGAATAAAGTGGCGGATAAACTGGAAGCGGACTTCCATACAAACCTGTTAACGGATATCCAGTGTAATTAAAACTCTCAGGCAATGCATAACGTTGACTTAACGGGACTGGTTCATATCTTTTGTATAATTGATAATTGTATTCTGGTGTATGACTACGCTGATGCCTTTGAATATTTTTTTGTTGCCCCCATCCCTGATAACGTACTCTGGAAGACTCATTCACTCTTCTCATACTGTTAT
>JALXDW010000210.1 GCA_027070385.1 Chromatiales bacterium | reverse complement strand
ATCAACGGGTAACCAGTCAAGATTCTGGAAAAATGTATTCACCAAATCATGCATAAGAGGCATATCCTGTAACCCCGGGAATGCACCATAAGTTAAACGTTGTAAAACTTTTAACCATTTAAAGGCGATACTCTTTGCATAGGAATATTGATGTAACACACCCCCAACATCTGCCAGAATTAAACGCTTTACATCAGTTGGATACATTGCACTATAACGCAAAGCAATTGCGCCACCCATGGAGTGCCCTATTAAAAAAAAGGGTTTACCAACATACTTCTGCGTAACATAATGAATAAACCGTGCGTAGTTGGTTGGCGAATAAAGTTCATTACCTCGAGACGAGTGACCAAATCCGGGTAAATCAAAAGTTACCACATGATAATATTTTTTTAATAGCGCAATCTGTTTATACCAGTGAGCGGCTTCGGCTGCCAACCCATGTACCAAAACAACGGTTTGTTCCGCACCTTTATTAATTTCATAGAGACAGGCACGGCCATTGAAAACCGGTTCTGCTATACAATTTCTGACCAAACCAAGTTGCTGCAGATTTTCAGTTGTCACAGGGGCAGGCGTGGCCACTTGAGCTAACGTACTGTTCAAAAACAATACATAGACCACTAAGGCGCACAAGTAAACGTATTTATTACGCTGCATATTATTAAACCAAATCATCATCAGGAATGCTTCACTAAATAACCCAAAACACGTTAATATATTCTCACCATGACATTAAACAGTCTAGAAATATTTCTCAATTGGATGACCCAGCACACAATATGGGTCAATATTTTTATATTTGTTATTGCCATGAGCGAATCAATGCTTGTTATTGGCCTGATTGTGCCCGGCTTTCTTTTAATGGTCGGTTTTGGGGCTCTTATTGCAACCGGGCACCTTTCGTTTTGGCCAACCACACTCATAGCAATAAGTGGTGCGATTACAGGTGATGCTCTAAGTTACTGGCTGGGGAAACATTACCAACAACAATTACAACGCATGTGGCCATTATCACGCTACCCAACATTAATTCAACAAGGACAGAATTTTTTTAAAAAACACGGGAAAAAAAGTGTTGCCCTGGGGCGTTTCTTTGGGCCACTACGAGCCATTGTTCCCACGATAGCCGGCATGTCAAATATGCCGAACAAACAATTTTACTTTTCCAATGTACTGTCTGCTATTGCATGGGCACCGCTGTATTTGTTACCTGGCATCATCTTCGGTATGTCGCTGCAACTTGCAAAAGAATTTGCCGGACAACTTGCACTTTTAATTGTGGTGGTGGTTGTATTAATGCTTGTCCTCAGCCATGTTGTAAAAAGCATTTACGGTTGGCTAGCACCACAAGCAGATGTTTTATCCTACCGCCTGCTTATCTGGGCACGCAATCACCCGATACTGGGTGCAATACCCGATAGTCTGGTAAACCCGCAACAATCTGAAATTCGCGCCATCAGTGGCTTTGGTTTTCTATTATCGCTCAGTATGTTCACGCTGATTATTCTGAATCACTATTTATTTAATACCTTATTCCTGAATAATATTGACATCTTTATTCATACACAGTTTGTTTTATTACAACACCCACTAATAACAAAGGCAGCCCTGTTTATTAGTTCATTCAGTCATTACAGTATACTGTTCGGGGTTGCCGCCCTTTTTTCCATCTGGAATTTTTATAACAGGAATATTAAAGCGGTTCTTTTTATCCTTGCAGGGTTATTGTTGCCCTGGGCAACCATATTTTTGATCAATATTTTCAGCTTGTCATTTAGCCCTTTTTCACAAC
>JALXDW010000209.1 GCA_027070385.1 Chromatiales bacterium | reverse complement strand
GATGAATCAGGCCACGAAGAATCAGGCCACGAAGAATCAGGCCATGATGAATCCGGGGTTGTTAAGTTAAGTAGTGAACAAATGAAGATGGCCAATATTATTGTTCAGCCATTATTTTTAAAAGAAATAGCAACCAGTATTGTTGCACCTGGTGAAGTCAAATTAAATGCCTATAAAACAATAAAGGTAACACCACGAATTGCTGCTCAGGTTATTGCTCGCCATGCAATTTTGGGTGATGCTGTTGAAAAAGGTCAGGATTTGGTGACTTTATCCAGTGTTGAAATGGCTGAAGCACAAGGACAATTACTGCTTGCAGATAAGGAATGGAAGCGTGTGCTCAAGCTTGGCAAGAAAGTCGTATCGCAACGTCGTTATATTACGGCAAAAGTGAATTATGAAAAAGCGCTGGCCAGTGTAAAAGCCTATGGTATGGGGAAAAACGAAATTTCTGGTTTGCTGGCACAAAAAAGATCTGCTGATGGTTCATTCAAACTTGTCGCCAGTCAGGCAGGTCGAATTTTACATGACAAATTTATAGTTGGTGAACGTGTTGAAGCCGGTTACGAATTAATGGTTATCGCCGATGAGTCGACTATGTGGGTTGAAGCACGCGTTACTCCGTCCGATGCTGGCAAGGTGAATGTCGGTAATGCAGCAGAAATATCATTTGGAAACACAAGGATTCCAGCTACTGTAATACAGCTGCATCACTCTCTGGATGAAACAACACGTACAGCAGCAATTCGTATTGAAGTCGATAATAAATCAGACGTCTTACATGCAGGC
This sequence comes from Chromatiales bacterium, assembly GCA_027070385.1. Taxonomy (GTDB): domain Bacteria; phylum Pseudomonadota; class Gammaproteobacteria; order UBA6429; family Thiohalophilaceae; genus SZUA-37. Next base: position 5,553 of record JALXDW010000209.1, on the reverse strand, counting down.
ATGTATGTCACTGCAAGAATCAATACAAGTGACAGCCATAAAGGTTTTTCCTTGCCTGAATCGGCTGTATTACGCAGCCCCGATGGTGATTGGCAAATTCTGGTTGAACAGGATGAAGCGGGTGAATTTAAACCACTCGAAATTGAGCTGAAACAAATAAATAATGGTCAAGCAATTATTTCTGGTGTTAAAGAAGGTATGCGTGTTGTAACACAAGGTGCTTTTTTTGTTCAGTCCGAACTGGCTAAAAGCGGCTTTTCTGTTCATAACCATTAAGGAATACGATCATGTTAAATAATATTATCGATTGGTCGGTACGAAACCGCCTATTAGTTGTACTTGCCTTGCTGGGAACAATGGTAGCTGCAACATTAATTTTACCAAAACTCAATCTTGATGCTTTCCCGGACGTTACTAATGTGCAGGTACAAATCAATACCGAAGCACAAGGACTTGCAGCCGAAGAAGTTGAACAGCTTATTACTTTTCCTATTGAAGCTGTTATGTATGCCCTGCCCGATGTTGAAGAAGTTCGCTCAATTTCAAAGACAGGCTTGTCCGTTATTACAGTCGTTTTCAAAGAAGGGACTGATATTTATTTTGCACGCCAACTCGTATTTGAACGGCTGCAAACTGCACGCGAACAAATACCTGATGGCATTGGCACACCGGGTATCGGCCCCAATACTTCGGGTTTAGGGCAGGTGTTTCAATATATTTTACGTGCAGACGATCCAGAAAAATATGACACAATCAAGTTGCGTAGTTTTAATGACTGGATAGTAAAATTGTTATTAATGCCGGTAGGAGGAGTAACCGAAGTTTTATCTTTTGGTGGTGAAGTCCGTCAATATCAGGTGCAGTTAAATCCACAACGATTACTTGCTTATGGTTTAAGTGGCGATGATGTCGCTCAGGCTGTTGAACAAAATAATCGTAATGCCGGTGGTTGGTACATGGACAGAGGCGAAGAACAACTTGTTGTCCGTGGTGTGGGTTGGGTAAGAAGCGATCAGGATGGCTTGCATGATATCGGTAATATCCCATTGAAAACAGTGGATGGTATTGTTGTTCGTGTCAAAGATGTTGCTACGGTCGCTTTTGGTCCTGAAATTCGTCAAGGTGCCGTAAGTATTACTCGACGCGATAAAGACGGCAATCCTGAAGCATTAGGTGAGGTTGTTGCCGGTGTTATTTTGAAACGTCTTGGTGCCAATACAAAATCAACCATTGAAGGTATAAAATCACGTATTGTGGCAATACAGGCAGCGTTACCCGAGGGTGTGCGACTGGAGCCTTTTTATGATCAGGCGAGTCTGGTCGACCAGGCCGTATCGACCGTAACAAAAGCATTACTGGAAGCCTTTATATTAATCATAATCGTTTTAATGCTGTTCCTGGTCAATATGAGAGCAACACTGCTTGTTTTACTTTCCGTACCGATCTCTATTGGACTGGCATTAATGGCAATGGCTTACTGGGGTGTCTCTGCGAATTTAATGTCACTCGGTGGTTTGGCTATTGCAATAGGGATGATGATTGATGGCTCGGTTGTAATGATGGAACATATCTTCAGCCACCTGACAACAGCCGATAAACAGGATGGTGAAAATCAGCTGATAACAGCAGCCGATGATGTGGATCCTTATGATTCGAAAAATGATACTCACGGCATTGCATTGCGAATACAGGAATCAGCTCGGGAAGTAGCACGCCCTGTTTTTTTTGCAGTATTAATTATCATTATTGTATTTGCCCCCCTGTTTAGTCTGGAGGGCGTTGAAGGTAAGTTATTTCAACCGATGGCTATATCCATCGTGCTAGCAATGGTTGCGTCACTGATTGTTGCACTTGCGGTTGTCCCCGCGCTGGCAACTTATTTGTTTACCCATGGTGTTGAGCACAAGGAAGGCTATATCATGCCAACGTTAGATCGTTACTATCGAAAAATATTACCTTTGGCACTTCAACAACGTAAAAAAGTAGTCAGTTATGCAGTGGGATTATTTATTGCTGCACTTTTACTGGTTCCATTTCTTGGAACAGAATTTGTACCTGAACTTGAAGAAGGCACGTTAAACATACGAACTACTTTAGCCCCCTCCTCCAGCCTTGATACAGCTCTGAAAGTTGCTAATAAACTCGAAGCAGCATTGCTTACTTTCCCTGAAGTGATATATGCCACAAGTCGAGTAGGTCGACCTGAAATTGGAGGTGACCCGGAACCTGTCTCTAATGTAGAAACATTTGTTGGTTTAAAACCGGTTTCTGAATGGACAAGTGCGTCTAACAGAATAGAGTTACAAAAATTAATGGAAGAAAAAATGAACCTGTATCCCGGTTTACTTTTTTCCTTCTCTCAACCTATTGCAACACGTGTGGATGAATTGTTGTCGGGGGTACGTGCACAACTTGCAATAAAATTATTTGGCGCAGATCTGAAAATACTTGCCGAAAAAGGGAGTGAAATCGAGTCACTGGTAAAGAAAGTTGAAGGTACCCGTGGTGTTGCGATGGAGCAAATTGGTGGCGAAGCACAGCTTGCCATTCGGCCGGATCGGGATAGTCTGTCACGCTATGGTATTTCAGTTGGCCAGGTAATGGATTTGGTTTCTGAATCCATTGGTGGTCGTGAGGCTGGACAGGTTATCAATGGCAATGAACGTTATGATATTAATATTCGTCTTGCAAAAAAATACCGGAATAATATTGAATCTATACGAAATCTTATACTCAGGGCACCATCTGGCGCACTGGTAAAACTGGGGGATGTCGCAAAAGTTGATATTGAAACCGGCCCCCCTCAAATTCGACGGGATGATGTACAACGACGAGTTGTGATTCAATCCAATGTAGAAGGTCGGGATATGGGTGGCCTGGTTGCAGAACTTCGTCAACGTATCAAGCAGGAAATTAATCTGCCACCTGGCTATGCCGTTGTCTTTGGCGGGCAATTTGAAAACCAGCAACGTGCCCAGGCACGATTGATGATTGTGGTTCCGTTATCATTAGGGTTAATATTCTTATTACTTTATTTTGCATTTAACTCAATGGGACAGGCCTTACTGATTATGCTTAATGTTCCACTGGCATTAATTGGTGGGATCGCAGCTCTGTTTATTTCCGGTCAATACTTGTCTGTACCGGGTTCCATTGGTTTTATTGCATTATTTGGTGTTGCAGTATTAAATGGCGTTGTTATGGTTAATGCTATTAATCAACGTGTCTTCGGAGGAAGTGAATTGCATGATGCGATATTTGAAGGGGCATTATCACGTTTGCGCCCTGTTCTTATGACGGCATCTATTGCTGCATTGGGGCTAATTCCAATGCTACTGGCAACAGGAGTGGGTTCAGAAGTACAACGGCCACTTGCAACGGTTGTTGTTGGCGGTTTGTTTTCATCAACGCTGTTAACATTGATTATAGTACCGGTTTTGTACTCTCAATTTTCAAAATACACATTAAAGGAAAATAAATGACAGAACCGCAGACTCAATGTGGATGTAGCGTTTCAGAACACATCAGCAAAAGAGAACGTAATGTCTTGATTATCGCATTAACGCTTAATGCAGGTATGTTCATAGCTGAATTTAGTGCTGGCATATTAAGTCATTCAACTGCTTTGCTGGCTGATTCGCTTGATATGCTGGCCGATGCATTAGTATATGCTATCGGCCTTTATGCCATCGGGCGTTCCACACTGTGGCGAACACGTGCGGCCCTTACAAATGGAAGCTTGCAGTTACTTCTTGGAATGGGGGTGCTCATTGAAGTATACCTTAAATTATCAGCAGGGATTATACCCGGGTATGAAACAATGGGGATTTTTGGTGTACTGGCTCTGGTTGTTAACACAATCAGCTTTATGTTGTTACTACGGTATAAGGAAGGTGATATTAATATGCGAGCCACATGGCTATGCACACGCAATGACATGCTAGCCAATATCGGTGTTTTAGTTGCCGCTTACCTTGTTTATCAATTCCAGTCACTCTGGCCCGATATTATCATAGGGCTTATTATTGCAGCTATTGTTATCCATTCTGCTGGTCAGATCTTGCTGGAGGCAAAAAATAAGCCAACCAGCTAGGTAGTGCTTTGCAGATAATTCTACTGGCCTGATTTTTTCATTTTAAGTAACAAAGGATACAGAAGTGGCCTCCACTTTCCTGTTTACTACAGCCTTGATATAAACCCAGATAATACTTTTGGGTAACCCTGATTGTTTTAAGGTAAAATATTATGGCATGTAGTCATACTTCAAATTGTCAATTATATCCATTATTAGCAATGGAACCGGCCTTGCTATTGTGGAAAAAGCATTATTGTGAAAACGATTTTGAAAAATGTAAACGTTATCATTTTTCACTTGAAGGTAAAGTCGTGCCCCTTACCCTCTTACCTAATGGCAAGATGCTTGAAAAACGTACCACAACCGAAATCAATACGGCTGCCCTGTTTAATGCAATAGAAAAAAAACGCATACCTGTTGTAAAGTCAATAATCAAAACTGGCATCAAAGGAAAAAATCTGCAAACAAGTGAAGGCTTGAGCCCGCTTATGGCTGCTGCAAGTGTTGGCAGTGAAACCCTTGTTGAATTAATGCTGGCAGAAGGATGTAACCCCTGGAAAAAAACAATTAAAGGCAAAACAGCTCTGGACTATGCCATTATGAGTGGCAACGTTCAATGTGAAAACCTTATACGAGCACAACTGCTTGCCTGTCCGGAAGAAGAAGCACAGGAAACCTCCGACATTACTTCAACACAAAATTCCCAGGAATCATTTGTAGTTAAAATGTTAAAAAAACTTAACCCTTTTAGTTCGGCTGGTGATGCATGACAGACTACTTGCCATGGTGGTTAGGTGCGATAGGCTTATCGTCTGTCAGTATTTTATATTTCTTACTGATTGGTCGCTTACTGGGGGTGTCGGGAAGCTGGGCAAAGGTTGTCTTCTGGCGTGAACAGCAACAACTTCATGAAGAAAATAAAACTCTTCATTCACAAAGCGCAGAAACAATCAATAGTTCATTAATGGCTGAAACTCTGGCCGAGTTTGGTGAAAGTGCCTTAGCTGAAATCGATGATCTTGAAACCCCTCATCTGATAAAACAACCTGTTATTGAAAAAGAAAGCCGCTGGACATCACACCTTACTTTTCTTGTTTCAATATTTATTGGTTCTTTGCTTGTTTCTATTTTTACCGGCCATTTTCAGGTTAGACTTAATTTAAGTAACATCCATAGCCAGATATTTGGTGATTTATGGGAAGTATGGGTTGCATTATTTTTTGGTGGCGCAATGGTTGGATTTGGTACTCAGATGGCGGGCGGCTGCACATCTGGCCACGGGCTAAGTGGTTCGGCGCGAATGATTCCAGCGAGTTTACTTTCAACAGTAATTTTTATTTTATCGGCTATTCTACTCTCGTTATTAATGAAAGGGTTTATATCGTGAATGAACATATAAAATATTCTATTGTTGGCTTGTTGTTTGGTGCGGCAATCACAAGTATCGGATTTGGTGATTATGATGAACTACATAATAT
>JALXDW010000208.1 GCA_027070385.1 Chromatiales bacterium | reverse complement strand
GTAAACGCACGCGCTATGTTTATAAAGCCTAAACTAACGTTACAAATTACCGGAATATTCTTTCTATTAATAACAGGGTATCACAACGCTATGAGCAATAATGTAACCAAATTCGAATGGGATGCCACTGAAAGTGCGCCCGAACATTATCCCATGAAAATTATCAAGGGCACCTTTATTTACAAGGGAGAGAAGGCACGGGGTTTATATATTCCAAGTGGTGGCACTCTGGTGGATGGCTGGGCCGATCCGGTTTCCTCGCATGTCACGGGTGAAAAATACAAACCCTTGCCTGACCGTTTGAAAATCACCTTTTTTTCATTTGCCGAAAAACAATTTTACCAGGGAGAATTTGAATTACCTTACGATAAAATTTTAGCGATATTTAAAAGAGGCGTGGCAGAAAATGCAGAGCACCCGACCTTCAGTAGTATTATGGTCGGTATTGCCCCGGGGGGCGCGGTGGCCGTGTGGGTGATTGGTAGCGGTGGCTATATTGAAGTGTTTTTTGGTCAGGCAGAAAAAATCGATCTGGATCCGGGTGCCGCATTTGCCTTGCCCTTTAAAGATAAAGAACAGGAAGAATGGTATATCAATAAACAGTTGACCAATGTACTCGAACCCGAAGAACTCGAAGACCTGAAAAAGAACGGCATTCCCTATGGGTTATGGGCACGTTACCGCAATCACTATACCTGGGAGCCGGTGTTAACCGAGGGGTTTGCAATAAATTCCATGTCATTTGAATTTCTTAATGGTGAACGCTATAAAAAGTCCGGGATGGTATCACGGCCGGTTCCAAAAGAGATCCGGTTTAAAACCATTATCGACGATAAACGAAGAATTTTTATTATCAAGTTCGATGAATTTGAAATCATGGATGCCTTTGAAAAACTCGGGGTGAATAATCAGAAGGTTTATCTGGAATTTGAACCACACCTACCTCGTGATGCAACCCGGGTAAGGATCTATAACGATAAAGAATCCATTCAATTAAAAAAGTTTAAGAGTAAAAAATAAGACTGTTATTTATGGGTGGTATCACAAAGGGAATGGATATGCGGTTGAAATCTATCGCTAACACAATGAAATAACAAGGATAGGAAATATGAAAAAAGTTATAATTTTAATTGCTGCTTCTCTTTTTGCAGTGAGTTGTTCAAATGTTGCAGCAGGTAATGCGAAACTGTTGATATTAAAGTCGTTAATAAAGACCTTCGTAATGCTGAAAGAGCATTGCAGGCTGGGGATATTGATAGAGTCTTGGCGACAACGAAAAAACATGCTTATTCAGGCAATGCCAAAGCGCAATATATGTATGGGCACTCTCTTTACCTGAAATTTTACATGGAAAATTATGGTAAAACTATAACTGAAAGTCTCAAACGACAAGAAGCGCGGGTTGAAGAAGAAACACTGAAATGGATGACAAAGTCTGCCAATCAGGGGTATGCCGGTGGTCAATCTTATTTAGGTGGTTATTTTATGGAAGGTGATGATGCAAAAAACCGTCAACCGGATTATGTGCTGGGCCTGATGTGGACCATTCTTGCCGAGTCACAACGTAGCGAAAAGGACAGTGTGGAATCTGCTATTGAAGAGCTGCGTTACAATTTCAAAGTTTCAGATGAAGAGATTAAAAAAGCGAAGACATTAGCCAGGGCCTGGCATGTCGCTAAATAATCATGTGGCATAATTTTGCTTGAAGCTTGAATAATCGCCTGTAAAACCCATATGTTAAACTACCGATAATTGCTATTTAATAGTAGAATAGCTCCCCTGCATTACATTTGTTTTTGT
>JALXDW010000207.1 GCA_027070385.1 Chromatiales bacterium | reverse complement strand
ACTTCTGGCTTTTCTATTCCATGATCGAGAGAATTACGCACCAGATGAACAAGTGGATCACCGATTTTTTCCATTACGGTCTTGTCCAGTTCTGTTGATTCACCTGTGAGCACAAGCTCTATTTTCTTCTCTAACTGGCTACTTAAATCATGAACCAGGCGAGGGAATCGCTGGAATGCAAAACTGATTGGCATCATGCGGATACGCATAACACTTTCCTGTAGTTCACGGGTATGTTGTTCCAGTTGGGTCAAACCATCGTTTAATCGCTCAAGTGCAATATGGTCAAAGTCTTCTACACTGCCAATCTGACTTAGCATTGATTGGGTAATAACCAGTTCACCGACCATATTGATTAAGTCATCTACTTTATCAATATTGACCCGAATGGATGTGGATTCTGTGGCTTTTTTGGCGGCAGGTTTTGCTGTTGCACGTCTATCACCCTGGCGACGATCCTCATGGCGTCGTTCTTCAACTGCCGGGGCTTCACTGATTGCAGTGCTATTGTTTTTACTGTTTGATGATGCTTTGTCGGCAATAATAGAGAGTTCACACTCGTCTTCAACCCACTCAAAACATTCTTTAATATCATCTTCGCTAACATCAGAAGATACTTTTATTGTCCAGCTTAAATAGCTTTGTTCTGGATCAATCAGTTCAAGTTCAGGCAGATTATCAGTATTTACTTCAACTGAAATGTCACCCAGACTTTCCAATTCACGAATAATTCGTACCGGATCATTGCCGGTTTGCAACATATCTTCATTGGGTTTGAAAATAATAGTCCAACCCGATGTTTTTTCTGCAGAGCTTTCATCTGCTGTACTCGCTGTTTCTGTTGCGGGTGTGACTGTATCAGTTCCACCATTGAGCAGTACTTTTAATTCTTCATGTGTTTTTGTAATGGTATCGTGGTCCAGTTCTTCATTGTCCTTTAATGAGAGCAACATCGAACGAAGAACATCCACTGAACGTAGTAAAACATCGACCGCATTCTGTGTTACTTCGCGCTGGCCGGCACGCATTTCATCCAGTAAAGTTTCCATTACATGGGTGTAATCAGCAACAGCATTCAAACCAAACGTCCCACTGCCACCCTTGATAGAATGTGCCGCACGGAAAATCGTATTAATCACTTCTTCATCAGCTTGCCCTACGTCCAGATTAAGCAGTTCTGATTCCATGATATCCAGACCTTCAAAACTTTCTTCGTAAAAGGTATCCAGAAATTGTGATATATCAATTGACATGTGCTTGCCCTTGTATGAATTATCCTAATACTTTATTAACCGTTTTTAATAGTTGGTCAGGATTAAATGGTTTGACAATCCAGCCTGTCGCTCCGGCAGCTTTACCTTCTTTCTTCTTTTCCACTGAGCTTTCTGTTGTCAGCAACAAAATGGGGATAAATTTAAAGTCACCCAACTTTCTAAGCTCTCCTACCAGGGTAAGTCCATCCATGTTTGGCATATTCACGTCAGAAATAACAAGATCAAACTTGCCACTTTTTGCCTTACCCAGAGCTTCAACACCATCAGATGCTTCAACTACATCAAAGCCCGCCCCTTTCAGGGTAAAGGACACCATTTGTCGCATGGAAGCTGAGTCATCCACTGCAAGAATTTTTGCCATTATTTTTCTCCTTAAAGTGACTTATATCGCCACACTCTGATTCTGTGTTCATGCTATTTATCGTCAGAAAATGGCAAAGCTTTAAGGATTAATGCATTATTTTTAAAATAAAAAAGCAGAAAGGAATAACTCTTGATACCGGTTACAACGACAATACAATGCTGTATCAGGCAAAAGTATCGAGTAAACGACTGGAATTTCTGGTTGATAAATTAGTTGTTGCTAATATGGTATCGTCCGTGAGACTATCCGCCGCGTTCGAAACGGCTGCAGACGCTGCGGCACCAGCTTCCGAATGATCATATTCGGCAAAAGCAGATTGCTGCTGTTGCTGAAAATTGTGCTGTGACACATCCACATTCGCTAAATCCAGCCCCTGTTGTTCAAACATTTCACGCAAGCGGGGAATAGCCGATTCAATGGCTTCTTTGGCGGTGGTATTATTTACATGAAAAACAACACTGGCCTGATTGTCTTTCGCTATATTCAAACGAATATCGAGACTGCCGAGTTCAGGGGGATCAAGACGGATTTCTGCTCGTTGCATCTGGCCGTTAATCATCCAATTAATGCGTTCCCCCACCTGATTGTTCCATTGTGCATTATCCGGTGTCACGGTAATAGCAGGCAGCATTGATTCAGCAGGTTTCACAATGGCATTCTGGTTTGGCGTAAAGGAGGGTTGTGCGGATAGTGGCAAGTTCTGTTCCAATACGGGGTCTTGCTTCAATAACGCCTGGCCAATAATATTGCTATTTAATTGCTTTATGTTCGCGGCATTGTTGTCAGTGAAACTGGCTGTGAGTTGAGCTGTTAATACCCCGTCATCATTGAAAATATCACCGTCAGCAAAAAGTCCATTGGATAATAATGGCTGAGCTTCATCGGCCTTTAATTTGCCAGTAGCAAGGTTGATCTGGTCAGGGGTTAACAGAGCGGGCACTTCACTGACTTGCCCCGCTCTAGCCGCTGACTGAGCTGGCAATAATTTGCCGGCAACGATGGTTTCATTTAAACCCACAGGTGATGTATTGCCTGGCGGTATCATACCCAATAAAGCATTCAAGTCGGCTAAGGCCAATGTGTCTTGCGATGCCGCTAATAGTGCATCATCAACTTGTAGTGGATCTTTTACCGCTTCAGTGCCATCGCTTGAAAGGGCTGTATTTTGGCTATCCTCCAGAATTTCTTTAAATTCAGAACCTTGCGAATCAGAAGGAGCATTATTATTAACCGATGATGTCCCCGAACCTGACTGGCTCGCATTTGCTTCTAGTGCAATTTGAGATGAAATAGTTGCTTCAGACACGTTTATTCCTGCCATAGCTGGTTAAAAATTCAATTCTTAATAGCTATACAGCAAACACTATGCCAACTGATAGTCGGAACAAATAAAACAGGCTTTAATCAAAATCGGCTTTATGTGGCTGGCGGCGATCATCCATTTCCTTTTGTTCCCGACGTTCATCTTGATAACGTTCCTGCTGAGCGAAACGTTTAACGGTGGATTTCATGATCTCTGTTTTGGTATGTACGTGTTGCCATATTTTTTTTGACTGGTTGCATTGTTCTTCAGCCTCCAGTATTTTTACTTGCTGTTCACGAATAGCCTGATCCAATCCATTGATAAAATTTTTGTAGGTTTGCATTGCTGTCACGTCCATTCCCTGTTGGCCATTTTCAGTAAAGCGTTTTAAATATTCTTCTCGGTACTGTTTGAGCGATTCCAGTTTTTGAATATTTTCAACATAGATACGATTGGACGTCCCCAGGGCAATCGCTGCAGCCTGTTCTTTGTTTTTTGCCAGTTCGGCTAAAGTCGAGAAACGCTGCGATTTTTTCATTGCTTGTTACTCTTAAAAATTATTCACTTTGATCACTTCATTAAATGATAGCAAAAACTGCGCCACAAGTATCCAGGAAGTTTTTATAACTGATTTTTATTTGCTTCAGGCATCGGCTCAAATGGATCAACTGTCTGTAAAACTTGTTCAGTTTGCTGTGCCTGTTCAAATAATATTTCCAATTCCTGCTGACTTTGCTGAAAGCTGGCAGGTTCATGCATATCCTGTTTCAAAAACTCCATAAATTGAGGTTGCAACATTATAGATTGATCCACCCGACTGTCTGAACCTTTAGTGTAGGCTCCAATCGTAATTAAATCTTCATTCTTTTTGTACGTTGAATAAATATGTTTGAATTTCTGAACCATGGTCAGGTGATTCTGATCAATAATGTCGACCATCACCCGGCTAATGGAAGCTTCTATATCCACAGCAGGGAAATGCCCGGATTCAGCAAGCGCACGGGACAACACGATATGACCGTCCAGTATAGCCCTGCTGGCATCGGCGATGGGATCCATCTGATCATCGCCTTCTGTTAATACCGTGTAAAAAGCCGTGATCGATCCATTCCCTTTTGCAGCATTACCGGCACGTTCAACTAACTGCGGTAACTTTCCAAAAACAGAAGGTGGGTAACCTTTGGTTGCAGGGGGTTCACCAATGGCCAATGCAATTTCACGCTGTGCCTGAGCAAAACGAGTGAGCGAATCCATTAGTAATAATACATTTTTACCCTGATCACGAAAATATTCGGCAATGCTGGTTGCCATAAATGCACCATGCAAGCGCATGACCGGTGTTTGGTCTGCGGGTACGGCCACCACCACTGCACGCGCCATACCTTCTTCACCCAGAATATTGTTAATAAAATCTTTTACTTCTCGACCCCGTTCACCAATCAAACCGACAATAATAACATCAGCGGTTGTGTAACGTGTCATCATACCCAGCAATACACTTTTACCCACACCACTGCCGGCAAATAAACCCAGCCGTTGCCCACGCCCAACACTTAACAATGCGTTGATAGCTCGTACTCCAACATCAAGCGGTTCGGTCACGGGGGCGCGATCCAATGGATTAATCGGCTTGCCATTTAATGCGATGGTTTCAGTGGTATTTAAAGGGCCTTTGCTATCCAAAGGGCGTCCGGTACCATCCAGCACTCGTCCTAATAAACTTTCACCCACCGCAACTTCATAGACAGCGTTTGATGGGATCACTCGGGCATTCGGTTGTATCCCTTGAATACTACCGGTTGGCATTAAATAAAGTCTGTCGCCATTAAAGCCTACCACTTCTGCTTCAATGGATTCACCGTCGTTATTCTCAACTTCACAGCGTACACCTACTGCGGCCTGACAACCTAATGCTTCAAGGGTCATCCCCACCATACGAGTCACCTTGCCTTCAACCAGCATTGATGACACTGTTGGCATACGCGCCTGATACTCGGCCAATTTTTTCAGCCATTTATTTTTATGGCTTGCTACAATATCGTCCAGCATTGATTGTTCAGTCATTATCGGGTTCTTTATCAATATCAATACTTTTGTCAGCCTTGCTCGCTTCCTCTATTCGCGCTTCAATACCATCGAAGGGATCGTTCTGATCGGATAAATCGGCTTGTGGCTGTTCAGTGCTATCCGGAATTTGAGCAGTATTATCTTGTTCGGCCTCATCTTTTATGGAGGTATCTGCATAAACATTGAGATCAGAGTCTCTTTCTCCGCCTAACAATGCTGCAATGATCCGGTTCAATCGTGTTTCGATAGTGGCATCAATATAGGACTGTCCCGCCTGTAAACGGCAACCACCACGTGATAACAGTGGATCTTCAATAATTCGCCAGGGTTGAGATTCACTGTCATGGTGTAGCGAAAGTACATCCCGCACAATACTGGCATCTTCCGGGTGTAAATAGATATTCACTTTACGCTCAGCAATCGGCAAAGATGCCATCGCTTCCCGAACAACGGCAACAATTTGTCCCGGGTCAGTATGCAGCTCTCGGCGGATCAGTTGCCCCGTCACTGTCATGGCTAAATGAAATAGTTGTTCGGTTACTTTTTCATCGAGATCATCCAACGGACGATGCAGAAAAGTTAATATTTTATCCAGATTGCTACACCGCTGTTGCATTTCCTGTTGCGATTCGGCCAGACCTTTGTCAAATCCTGCTTTGTAACCTGCTTCAAGCCCTTCTTTATATGCCGCAGTTTCAATACGTTCAATTTCCTGTGCTGTTGGTAATTGTAAACTTTCACTGGAAACGTCAGGAATTTCCCATTTTTTATAACCATCACTTTCAGTGCCCGCAATGACTTTAGATGTAATTGTTTTAGACAAACTCATCTCCACCACCGCCACCAAGTGATATTTCACCAGCTTCAGCCATGCGTCTTGCAATGGCCAGAATTTCTTTCTGAGCAGCCTCAACATCACTTAAACGTACTGGACCTTTTGATTCCAGATCATCACGCAACATTTCACCGGCACGTTTCGACATATTTTTGAATATTTTTTCTTTTATCTCTTCATCTGCTCCTTTTAATGCAATGATCAGGTTCTCGGATGAAATTTCACGCAACAGAGACTGAATACCCCGATCATCAACATCAACAAGATTATCAAAGACAAACATCAGTTCCTGTATGCCATCCCCCATTTCAGGGTCATTCTCACGCACACCTTCCATAATTTCACTTTCAACGGAACTGTCCATAAAGTTGAGTATATTGGCAGCTGTTTTCAGACCACCCACACCCGACGATTTAATACTGTCAGAATTACCTGCAAACTGTCTTTCCAGCACTTCATCCAGTTCATTCATGGCCTTGGGTTGAATACCATCTAACAATGCGATACGCATCAATGCATC
>JALXDW010000206.1:4387-6370 GCA_027070385.1 Chromatiales bacterium | reverse complement strand
AACGGTTCCGCACCCTGGGCAATTTGACGTGCACGCTTTGACGAAATAAGCACTAACTCAAAACGATTTTTTACATTTTCTAAACAATCTTCAACGGTAACGCGTGCCATGCAGTTTTTACTCCGGAAATCAATAACTTATAAATAATATCTGTGGACATCTCGGGACCAACAACTGCCCGGGATTTGAACCCGTTATTATAGCCTTATCCCGCGTAGATCGCTAGCCATGCCTTTTTAATAGTAAAACACATTGAGGAAACGGCAAATTCAGGACTTCAACAAAGCAGCTAATGTTGCCCGTTCACGTTGTACCAATACCTCAGTCCGCTGCCGCTGAGCCAAAACAATCGCACGTAACTGCTCAACGGCCTCATCAAAATCATCATTAATCACAAGATAATCAAACTCGGTATAATGCGCCATATCGGAGGTGGCATCGCGCATACGTCGTGCAATAATTTCAGATGAATCCTGACCGCGTGCATTCAACCGTTGTTCAAGTGCATCACGTGAGGGCGGTAAAATAAAAACGGAAATAGCGTAAGGCATCAACTGTCGTACTTGCTGCGCACCCTGCCAGTCGATTTCCAGAATCACATCTTCTCCGCGGCCAAGTTGATCTTCCACTGCCTGTTGCGAGGTACCATAATAGTTATCAAAAACCTTCGCTTCCTCCAGAAAAGCCCCCGCTTTAACCATTTTTTCAAAGGTTGCCACATCAACAAAATGGTAATGCACTCCATTTTCTTCACCCGGCCGCATTGCCCGGGTAGTATGCGAAACCGAAACACGAATACCTTTTGTTGATTTTAATAAGGCTTCAACCAAACTGGTTTTACCAGCCCCGGAAGGTGCAGAGAAAATATAAAGCTGACCGCTATAAGGGGATTTCACCGGCTTGTCTCCTAAAGTATAAGGTACTCATCAGCTGATATTTTATACTGATTATAGAATCAGGCCATACTACTTTTTACTTTAAAACAGACAACACATTCAAATATAACAACAGAACAAATATCAGACTAATTATAATCTTGTCAGTATTTTTCTCACTTTATCGGAATGAGTAAAGTTTTTATTTATACTGAGTGCTTTCAGAAAAGCCGATTTTGCACGGGATTTGTCACCTTTGTCCAGATAGGTCAGACCAAGGTGAAAATAAATATCCGGACTTTGTTTTATTTTATTCGCTTTTCTAAAGGTTTTGATAGCAAGGGGGTACTCTTTGCGTGCTTTGTAAACCCAACCCAACGTATCATAAAAATCAGCAGAATTAGGGTTAATCTTCACAGCTCGAGTAGCCCACTTTAAAGCCTTATTTAATGCAGTCGTTTTATCAGCTGACATCCAGGCCAGATTATTATATGCAATCGCCAGTTTTGGGTTTAACTTGATAGCATTAAGATAAGCCTGTTCAGCCAAGTGCAATTTACCTTGTGTTTGATAGACAACCCCCAGATTCATCCAGGCTTCTGTATTACCTGGTAACATTGTGGTTAATTGTTTAAATTCCTTCTCAGCCTGCTTATAGGATTTCTGAGCAAGATAAACATTGGCTCGACCAAATCGTGCTGCAAATAATTTGGGATGTTTTTTGATTAAATCTGAATATACTTTTAAGGCCTTATCAAATTGTTGGCTATGCGTGTAGAGCTTGCCTAACATTTGAAAGGGCAATGGATTGCCTGGCTGCAGTTGAGCCGCTTTTTTCAGCTCAATTTCTGCTGAACGTACATCATTTAAACCACGTAAATAGGCCACCCCAAGTGCATAATGCGCACCCCCATGATCAGGTGATATTTTTAATGCATTTTTGTAACTGTTGATCGCTGCAACAGGTTTATTTAAAAGCTGTAAATACAAATCCCCCAGTGCAATATGTGTTTTTGCCAGACTGGAACCGGCAGCTAACGATTTTTTATATGCTTTTTCTGCTTTATTGTATTTTTTTTCCAATATATAAAGACGTGCCAAACTGGAT
>JALXDW010000206.1:0-4377 GCA_027070385.1 Chromatiales bacterium | reverse complement strand
GTGTAAGGATTATCGGGGCTGATTTTGACAGCTTGTTTAATATATTGTTTGGCTTCAGCAACCTTTTTTTTCTGGAAAGCAACTTCAGCCAAACCTAATAATGCATATATATTCGGGCTAACTTTAATGCTTGCTTTAAATGCCTTTTCTGCCGCATCCATATTGCCGGTAGAAAGTGCCTTAATACCTTTTGCATATAGTTTTTTTGCTTTACCCGGCTTTACATCACTGTTTGTAACAGTACTGTGTAACGGTAAATCTGTTGGTATAGCAGCAACAGTAAACGAAATGATAAAAATAAGGCAACCTAATAGTATCCGCATTAACACTCTCCATGATTTTAGCTGACAAAAACAAAAACTCCCTTATGATATTGTAATATCATAAGGGAGCATGGTATATCTAACCTGTTAAAGCTAATGGTAATATTTTCAATTCAAAATATTATCCACGCTTACGGCGAGTTGCACCGAAACCAAGTAAACCGATAACCATTAACATCAGTGATGAAGCTTCAGGAACACCTGCTGGTGGTGGAATTAATACCGTACCACCCACACCAGAAAAACCAAAGATAAAGGTTGTTGGTGTACCTAATGTTGGACCATCTGCCGTGCTGCTTTGTCCCAGTGAGTATAATTCAGCACCTACCGTACCCAATGCTGCCAATGCGTCCACTTCAGTGCCGGCTGCACCATAGAAAATACTGAATGTTTTTGATTCACCTGCGGCTAAATCACCAAAACCGAAATCAAACAAGGCTCCATGATCACTTGAACCACAATCAATAAAGTCTGTTGTTGTACCACAGCCTGCCAAATCAGTTCGACCACTACCTAAAGGGTTACTGGTCGCAAAGCCATTATCGCTGGAAAAGAGCAAATCAGTTGTTGTTGCAGTACCTGCAATAGTGACATACTCCGCAAATTCTGTTGGCGGTACATCCCAGTCCATTGCACGAGTATAACGTGTGTCAGTCATGGCCACAGCTGAAGTGTTCGTCATGGTAACGACCGCCTCAAATAATGCACTAGAAGCAGAAGGCTTGTATTCATGCGTAATGGTTAAACCTGGCAAAGAGGTTAACGTAACAATCGAGGTTGCTGTTGAAGTAGTTGAACTGAATGACGTTAATGTTAATCCGGCTGTTCCGCCTGACACATTGGCATAACCGCTGATACCATCGGCCGCAGCCCCCCAACCTTCACAAAGGCAACCCGGGCTGGTTGCATCTACCCATGCACCCGAGGCATCTTTATAAGATAAACCCGTTGCGCTGGCATTGGTTGCAACATTGCCCACACTGGTATTCAGATGACCCAGATCATTGACGCCCAATGCAACCGTTGCTGTTGTTTCATCACCCGTGTTGAAGATAACAGCAGCCGCAGAGGTGTTATTCGCCATCAATAGTGTTGAGCTTGCTAAGGCAAGACATGCTCCAAATTTTTTCAAATGTTTGATTTTCATAATGTACAATCTCCATTTACATTAATTTTAATGAAAGTAGCAGATTTGGTTTTATAGGAATAACAGTGTATAGAAATTATACTATATCTAAAAACCAAGCCCTTAATTTTACTATCGAAATAGCTATTTTAAAGAATATATGATGAATGACGGAAGATGACATTAACTTCGGTACAACCATATTATTTCCCTTACCCAATATAGTAGACCTTTACGTTTATTTTACTATCACCCAAACGGGTGAACACAAATCAACCAAGTGTTTATGTTTTAATCAATATTACAACATGGTTAACCCATATTGGCTCTTTATTCAATATTCTGCACCTGCTCACGCATTTGTTCGATTAATACTTTCAGGTTCACCGATGCAGATGTGGTTTCAGTATCGATCGATTTAGAACCCAGGGTATTCGCTTCACGATTAAGCTCTTGCATTAAAAAATCCAGGCGTCGGCCGATGGGCTTGTTCTGTTTCAATACATCACGCACTTCACTTAGATGAGTGATCAAGCGATCCGTTTCTTCACTTACATCCATTTTCTGTGCTAGCAGTACCATTTCCTGTTCGATACGTTTATCATCATGTTCAACTTCAAACTCCGCCAATCTGTCGAGAATTTTTTGTTTGCGCGTTTGCATAATCGTTGGCATTATTTTTTCTACCTGGCTTACAATTTTTTCCATTTCATCACAACGCTCGATTAACAATAGGGCAAGTTTCTCACCTTCACGTTTACGATTAGCAACTAATTCTTCCAGCACAACGTCTAAACTGTTCATAACCACTTGTTGCAGTGCTTTTGTATCAACGGCCTGCGTCAACATAACACCGGGCCACTTTAAAACTTCCAGTGGGTTGACCTTATCCGCTTCGGGTATATGCTGATGGATAATGTCACAGGCATTGAATAATTGTTCAACTAATACTGTATTGATTTGTAAACGATGATTATCTTCAACGCCAGAATTTATTTGTAGACGGATATTCAATTCCACTTTTCCCCGGCCAAGTTTTTTGGATAAAATGTTGCGTAAAGCTTGTTCAACTTCTCGCAACTCTTCCGGTAAACGCATGGATATATCCAGATAACGATGATTGACACTGCGTAGCTCCAGTGTGATACCCAGTGCTTCCAGGCTGGCTTCCGTTCTTGCGAAGGCGGTCATACTTTGGGTCATGCGAATTATTCCAGTATTAAATGAACTGTTTATAAAGCAATTATCTTATATATTTATACGTCAAAAAACAGCTATAATTTAAAAACATGGCAGACTTAGATCACGAATTACCCCCAAACACCGTCGTAGATAACTACACCATTACCCGTACCCTCGGTGGTGGCGGTTTTAGCATTGTCTATCTGGCGAAAGATAACACCTATAATAAAGATGTTGTTATCAAAGAATATATGCCGTCCAAACTGGCCACCCGTACTCATGATATGCACATTAGCGCACTTAATTCAGACTGTGGTGACAAGTTTGGCCACGGTCAACGGCTTTTCTTTCAGGAAGCCAATACCCTTTCCAATTTAAAACATCCCAATATTGTTAATGTGATCAGTTTTTTTCGTGCTAACGGCACTGTTTATATGGTGATGGAGTATGAAGAAGGGATTAATTTACAAAGTTATATTAAACGCCATGATGGTAAAATGACCGAACAATTTCTAATGGCCGTATTTGTCCCGTTACTGGATGGCTTAAAAACCATTCACCAGAATGGCCTGCTGCATTTGGACATTAAACCCAGCAATATTCATTTGCGCGAAGGGGCTAAGCCGTTGTTACTCGACTTTGGCGCAGCGCATGAAATGATGCAAACCCGGCAGTTTCAGGCAAACCAGGTCATCACTCCCGGCTTCTCCCCCATCGAACAACTGGATCCGGGCGGTTATGTCGGCCCCTGGACAGATATTTATGCCATAGGGGCAACCATTCGCGCCTGCATAGAAGGCGCGCCACCACTGTCATCTACCAAACGCCGCGAGCGCGATACTTTAAAACCCGCAGTGAATGCTTTTAAGAAAAAATATTCCAGACACTTGCTTGAAGCCATTGACTGGGCAATGGAAGTCGACCCCATATTACGCCCGCAAAATATCGAAAACTTTATTGAAGCTTTAACCAATCCGGAAGCAAAACATTAACGGCCATTATGCAATTTGAAGTCAGCCAAATCAGCCTGCAAGGCGACCGCAAGAATAATCAGGATCGTGTCGGTTATATCGAATACGATTACGGTGCGGTTTTAATTTTAGGTGATGGCCTTGGGGGACGCCCTAAAGGCGAACTGGCAGCACAAACCTTAATCGAGACGGTTGAAAAAGCATTGCAAAATTCACCCATGCCCATTCCGGATCCGTTTGATTTTCTCGAAGGTGCATTGCTGCAGGCTCACAATGATGTGATGGCGGCAGGCCGCGAACAAATTCCCCCGGTTGAACCCGGTACCACCGCCGTTGTTTGTTTAATTCAAAATGGCAGTGCCTGGTGGGCACATGTTGGTGACAGCCGCTGCTATTTATTCCGTCATGGGCTGTCGATGTATCGCACACAAGATCATTCTTATGTTGAAGATTTATATAAAAGTGGTGAAATCAGTTTAAGCAAAGTCAGCACCCATCCGATGCGTAACTATATTACCCGTTGCGTTGGTATGCTCGCAAAAGAACCGGAAGTGGATTTAAGCAAGGAAATTATGCTCACCGAAGGGGATATTATTTTACTGTGCTCCGATGGTTTCTGGGGGCCGCTTGATGATGCCCAAATCGGTGCAAAGTTAAACAGCGGACGCCTTAATGAATCAGTCTCTGAACTCCTTTTTTTTAACAAGCTTTTGCAATTCTTTCAGCTACATCTATATTGATGAATTCAAAATCTTATTGTTTTTTAACCTTTTTT
>JALXDW010000205.1 GCA_027070385.1 Chromatiales bacterium | reverse complement strand
TGTCAATATCGATCATGTGGCAACATTAAGACAGTCGCGAGGCACGATTTACCCGGAAGTTGTTCAGGCTGCGGCTGTAGCTGAACAAGCCGGTGCTGATGCCATCACTATTCATTTAAGGGAAGATCGTCGTCATATACAGGAACGTGATGTAGATTTATTATCACAAACTTTGCAAACACGCATGAATCTGGAAATGGCCGTAACAGATGAAATGTTAACCCTTGCTGAAAAATATAAACCTTCAGACTGCTGTCTGGTACCGGAAAAAAGAGCAGAACTCACCACTGAAGGCGGTTTGGATGTGAATGGTCAAATTCCTAAAATGAAAGATGCTTGTGCGCGTTTGGCCAATGCAGGTGTACGTGTCTCCCTTTTTATTGATGCGGATAAAAATCAGATTGATGCAGCTCATGCAGTCGCAGCTCCTGTTATTGAGATACATACCGGGCATTTTGCCGATATAACAGACAGAGTGGCAAAAGAAACTGAATATAATAAAATTGTTGAAGCGGTTGATTACGCCATGCAGTTGGGCTTACAAGTCAATGCCGGGCATGGTTTGCATTATCACAATGTTCAACAAATAGCTGCAATCAAAGGCATTAAAGAACTGAATATTGGGCACGCAATTATTGCGCAGGCTATTTTTACGGGGCTGGCTCCAGCGGTGACTGAAATGAAACGCTTAATGTTAGAAGCAGCCCGATGATCTTTGGTATTGGTACGGATATCGTTCGTATTACACGAATGCAGGAAAATATTGAAAAATTTGGGCACAAATTTGCAGAACGTATTTTGTCGGAAGAAGAAATGGAGGAGTACCATCATTATTCTGAACCGTCCCGTTTGCTTGCAAAACGGTTTGCAGCCAAAGAAGCCGCAAGTAAGGCGATGGGGACGGGGTTTCGTAATGGTATCAGTTTAAAACAGATTTATATTACCCATGATAAATTAGGCAAACCATTACTGAATTTTGTTGATAACGCAAAAGATTTTTTAAAGCAGCAGGGTATCTCGGAAAGTCATGTGAGCATTTCCGACGAACAGGAATACGCTGTTGCCTATGTCACCTTGGTCAAGGCCTGAATACTAGCCGCATTACGTAATTATATTTTTATAATGAATTCCTTGATAAAGAGTCAGCCAATTTTTCCGCACTTTCAAGTAACCGCTCAATTTGAATGTTCAGCTGATTCAGTGGTTTTTCTATCGCTTCACTGGGGTAAGCTGTTTTAATTTCATCTTCAAGTGTTTTACTCGCTATTTTGAGATCCGGTACACCACAATAGGCTGTCGCACCGTGAATTTTATGAGTGGCATCCCAGAAAGCCTGCTTATCGTGTTGGTGATGTGCCTGGTTCATCGTGGCTTGCAAGACCGGCAACTCTTTGATTAGCATTTCAAATAATTCCTTGGCCAATTCCAAATTACCCCCGGCCTGGCCAAGTGCCAGTTGTTTGTCAAATAAACTCATCAGAACCACATCATTTTTAGTTGGAATTAGTGTAAGATTATCACATAAAACAACAGTATTTTAGCCTAAACAAAGTGGACAAAACCTTTATGTTTCCAACGATTGAATCCTTTATTGGTAACACCCCCCTGGTTCGACTACAGCGTCTGGTGGGGGATAGCAGTAATCAAATTCTGGTTAAACTGGAAGGGAATAATCCGGCTGGTTCAGTAAAAGATCGCCCGGCGTTAAGCATGATTAAACATGCTGAACAACGGGGTGATATTAAACCGGGGGACACGTTGATCGAAGCAACGAGTGGTAATACCGGTATTGCGCTGGCAATGGCAGC
>JALXDW010000204.1 GCA_027070385.1 Chromatiales bacterium | reverse complement strand
TTGACTGTACCTTGACAGCTTCAGAATCGAGTGTTATTTTTTTATAATATTCTACTTCAATTCTATAGAGGTAGATATAGTCTTAATGAAGGGTGAAATATACACACCATGATCGACACAGATCAAAGTTTTTTTCTCCAACGGTTCTTACTATCCGTCAGTCTACTTGTTATGCTTTTTGTCGCTGGCTGCGCATTAGTGCCACCTGTACAGGAGATGAGTAATGCACGTCAGAGTCTTGCTGCAGCAAAATCTGCAGGAGCGGAAGTTCATGATTCTAAACGGTTTTTAGAAGCAAAAGCATTACTTGATAAAGCCTCAAAAAAGATTGATGAGGGCGAATACGCGGATGCAAGGCATTTGGCAATAAAAGCCCATACACTGGCGATTAAGTCACGCCAAGTTGCTATATCGAAGAATTAGTTTGCTAACGCCCGTTCCGGGGTTTATTTGCTTCAGTTTAAAGCCGCTTATTTGAGCTGGTTTCTTGACCTGATGCCGAGTCGATGGTACGTTCTCTTTAATAATAATTTAAGTATTCCAGTGGAGTGAGACATCATGAAAATAGCCCAGCTACTCAAATTTTCAGCCTTGATGGTTGTTACATTAGGTCTGGTCATCGGTTGTGCCGGTACGACAGAAGAAGACACCAATAAAAAACCACAAGGTGATGCAGCTTCTGCGATTGCTGCTGCTGAAAAAGCCTATAAAATTGCTTTAGACGAGCTTTATGCATGGCGTGATACGGGTAAAATCATCAAAAAGGCAAAAAAAGCCTTAAAAGCGGGTAATGATGCGAAAGCAATAAAATTGGCTAACAAGGCCAAAAAACAGGCTGAAGATGCGGTTGCGCAGAAATATGCAGAACTGGATCGTTTAAAAGCCATGCTGGCTGATGATGAAATGACAAACACAGGGGCAGCTGCTGATTATCAGGTCGTAAGAGGTGATAATTTATGGGATATTTCAGCAAAAGCAGAAGTTTATTCCAATCCTTATCAATGGCCTCTTATCTATAAAGCAAACAAAGATCAGATTAAAGATGCCGATTTAATTTATCCAGGGCAAAATTTGACGATCGATCAAAACGCGTCAGCCAGTGATATTGATGCAGCGATTAACCATGCTAAAACACGTGGTAGCTGGTCGATTGGTGTTGTTGAAAGCTCTGATGAAGCTTATCTTGCAAGATAAGTTATTTCTTTAAGTGTTTTAAAAAGGCTCCTTTGGAGCCTTTTTTTATAAACGTGATTTAAGCATAAGGTTGTAAAATAAAAAATGACCGGCTTTAAAGAAAAATATGAATTATACAGCCAGTTTATCAGGCAGACTGTTCGGCACTTTATTTCTCACGAATGCCTGAAATCTGCAGCAGCACTTTCATTTACTACAATATTAAGCATTGTTCCCATTATTGCCCTGTTATTTTTCTCGGTTAGTCAATTAGTCAGTGAACCCGAGAATCAGCTTGTTATTCAGAACAAGTTATTGACCTTTTTCTCTCCAAGTACCGGTGAAGAATTACAGAGCCAATTACTTCAACTGGCACAAAAGGCAGCAGAATTACGCACATTGGGTTTTATCGCATTATTTGTCACCACTTTTTTTGCACTCAATACAGTGGATGAAACCATTAACCACATATGGAATATCAAACGCTGTAAACGGACACTGGTTAAACTGTTTTTATATTTGCTGGCATTAATGGCGTTACCTGTTTTAGTCGGGGTTAGCTTGTCAGTGAGTACTTATTTTTTGTCTTTAATCTCAGCGGGGCATATGCCGGGACAAGGTCTGTGGAATTTTAT
>JALXDW010000203.1 GCA_027070385.1 Chromatiales bacterium | reverse complement strand
GCCAAGGTGCGTATGCAAGGTGACAGGAAGTCAGAGTTAACCATTATTGTTGACCCGGAAAAATTACACCAGCAACGAATTTCAATAACGGATATAGAAAACTTGCTTAAAACCTGGAATATTAATGCCCCCGGAGGAGAACTGGATACTCCCGAGGGACAGAAGACATTAAGAATTGTTGGTCAGTTCAGCAGTCCCGAGGATGCCGCTAATTTAATCATTCGTGCCAATGAATACGGAGCAGGTGTGCGACTCGGTGATGTGGCTATTGTAAAAGAATCACTGGTCAAGGCATCTTTATATTATGAAGTGAACGCAAAACCCGCAATGGCAATTTTAGTCATGAAAAAAGTGGATGCCGATATTATTCAAACAGTTAATAGAGTAAAAGAATATCTGAAGACAGTACCTGCAACTTACGGTTCGAATGTTAAAGTCAGTACTTTTCGTGATTTTTCACGAAATACCAAATTACGTTTAAGTGTATTATCAACCAATGCAGTAGTTGGTTTATTTCTGGTATTTATCTGTTTGATCGCATTCTTACGACCTTCGGTTGCTTTAACAACAACCATCGGCTTGCCGATTGTATTTTTTATTGGCTTATATACTTTAAGTGTCATGGGAATTACCCTGAACCTTGTTTCCATGTTGGGTTTTATCATGGTGCTTGGTATGTTGGTTGATGATGCCATTATTGTAGGTGAAAACATCACTTATCATATGGAACAAAACATGCCGCCCTTGCAGGCTGCAGTCGTCGGGGCCTATGAATTATTAGGTCCTGTGATCACAACAATATTAACAACCATTGCAGCTTTTATTCCCATGTTATTTATGTCGGGTATTCTGGGGAAATTTATTGTTTCGATACCTATCGTTGTGATTATGTTACTTATTTTTTCATTACTTGAATCATTTTTTATTTTACCCAGTCATGTAGCGCACTTTGCCAGACCCGATGTGAAATTTGTTGAACGTAAATGGCTGGTTGGGATGGAAAGTATTTATGCCCGAATTCTGGCCAAATCAATTCAATATCGTAAGTCAACTGTGCTTTTGTCCGTTATTATTTTGGTTGGAGTGATGGCTTTTTCTGTCGTTAAAATGAAGTTTGAGCTTTTTCCTGAAGAGGGGATTGAGGAATTTTTTGTACAGGTTGCCGCTGAACCGGGAACAAATTTGGAGCAAATGAAGCTTAAACTCAATAAGTTGAGTGCTGATATTCGTGAACGTATTGATGAAAAAAATATTGATATGATACTGGTGACAACAGGTAAAACATCCGTTGATCAGGGGGATCCGCTATCACAACGAGGGAGCCGCTTTGGGCAGTTACAGGTGGTGTATGTTGCGAGTATTTTGAGGCCGCAACATAATGCCTCTGCAGAAATGCTGGCTATAATGGAGGTATTAACCCGGCGTTACCCGGAGTTAACCATGTCGTTACAAAAGAAAAAGCCGGGCCCACCATCCGGACGGGCATTGCAGGTTGAAATCACCGGTAATAATCGGGATGTGATTGTCAATGTCGCGACGCGGTTGAAAAAATATGTTGAAAAGATTGAAGGTGTGCTGACAGTCGAGAGCGATTTACAACGTGGTGATAATGAATTGCGGATTATACTGGATCGTAAAAAAGCAATTTATGCCGGTGTTAATTTATTGACAGTATCAAAAAATATACGCGCAATCGGAAGTGGGTTAAGAGTTTCAACAATAAGACGCGGTACCGAGGAAGTTGATGTTACTATTCGGTTGCCAAATTCAAAAGAAAAAAATATTGAATATTTAGAATCACTTGAAATACCTAACAACAAGGGTGGTCT
>JALXDW010000202.1:5410-6449 GCA_027070385.1 Chromatiales bacterium | reverse complement strand
TATTGAGTCACCTTTACACCCTAAGTTATCTGAAATTTACCACAAAAACAATATTAACGAAGTTCAGTTTACTTCAATGCGTAAAGCATTGGCTGCTTTAAAAAAAACAATACCAGATTTGATTGTAGCTGAATTTTTCTATGGTTATGGTAATAACTATGCAGGTATTAATATCAGTAATCTGGATGTGTTGCTTTATAGCTTGCAAAAATATGCACCCGATACGAAAGTGATAGTACTGGTGGATAAACAGGACCGAAAATACGTGGATAAATTGAACGAGATATTGCCGTTATATGCCATTTTGCAGTTTCCGGTTACGGCTGATGACATCGATGCTTTATTGTGACCTATACCTGTTACTATGGCGGGATTAATGTATAATTTAGTGGTAAATACCTGAATTGATAGGCATGAATTATCCGAGCTTCAGGGGAATAGTCGCTACATTCTGAAATGTGACATGAGACCATAAAATCAAGAATGCATTATACTGATCAAACTTCAAATAAATCATGGTATTTAATTTATACCAAACCACGTCAGGAAAAATTGGCGCAGGAAAACCTGGAACGTCAAGGTTACATGACTTATCTGCCGTTAATTCGGAAAAAGCGTAAACGCAGAGGAAAACGTATTACGGTTATCGAAGCTTTTTTCCCTCGCTATTTATTCATCTCTCTGAATACAACAACCGATAATTGGGCACCCATTCGTTCAACTTTGGGAGTGGCCAATATTGTCCGATTTGCACAATATCCTACGGTGGTCTCTGATTCGCTAATATCCTTGCTTATGTCACGTGAAGATCCTGATACCGGTTTATACGATGAAGATTTCAGCTATAAATCGGGGGATAGTATTCGTATTACTGATGGAACATTAGCCGGATATGAAGGGTTTTTCAAAGCACGTTCCGGTGAGGAACGGGTTATTGTTTTATTAAATGTGATGGGGAATCAGTCAGCAGTAAAAGTTGATGTGGATGCCATTGAGTTGATGACTTAGCATGCGTATTTTTGGGAAAAAATATTAAATT
>JALXDW010000202.1:0-5400 GCA_027070385.1 Chromatiales bacterium | reverse complement strand
ATTAGAAAAATTTGCGACTAAAAAATCATTTACAATCATTCCAATATCCGTTGGCATCAACTTGCCTTTATCTGCTCCTGTTATTTCTTTTAACATTTTATCGGTAAAAATGAGTTATCAGCCAGGGATCTATGGATATGCCTGATAGCATTCCTTTTTTGCTAGCTTTGCTATACTTCAAATTAGGGGATAAGATAAAAAAAGGGATCGTATATTGCTTAAATTCCAGTAAACCACAGTATTGGATTTTTGTAGTAACTTATCGTTTATCGAAAGATTAAATTTAGGAAGATCGTCTGGTATATTTGTTGCATTATTTCTTTAGTTGAGTTGCTGTTAAGTTTATATTTGCATGATGGAACGGGTTTGATTTTCTATGGGCGTTTGTTGTGAGCTGAACTGTAATATTGGTCTATCTTGATAAAGATAATAAATAAAGTATTAATGAGTAAAAATAGTATATGGGAATCAGGCTAAATGGAACATAAGTATAAAAAATACATGGATTTGGTACACAGTGCCTTCGATGTGCATACAACGCCTAGATTGGTAAAACGTATTATCCTGATTCTGGTTGATCTGTGTATTATTCCATTCTCATTCTGGGCTGCTTTTGCATTACGTTTTGGTGAAGCACTTCCTCATATGGCTGCTTTTTGGTGGATAGTCGTTGCGGCACCGTTGGTGAGCATCCCCGTCTTTTATGCGTTTGGTTTATACCGTTCAATGCTGCGTTATATGGGAATTCAGGTAGGTTGGGCATTGGTCAAGGGGATGGCTGCATCGACTCTGATTTTATCGGCACTGGTTTATTTTACCCAGACTCAGGGGTTTCCTCGTTCTGTTTTTATTATTTATTTCAGTTTTGGCGTGTTATTAATGGGTGGAAGTCGTGTGTTAATGCGAGCCTATCTTATGTCTATTATAAGGTTACATAAACCTAAAGAAGCTGTAATTATTTATGGTGCAGGTTCTGCAGGCGTACAGTTGGCAACGGCATTAGTCAATGCCAATGATTCCAAGGTGGTTGCTTTTATTGATGATGACAGGGCAATCCAGGGTAATTTAATTCATGGAATCAAAGTTTTTAATAAAGACAAATTGCCAGTGTTATTACATAAATTCAAGGTGAAACAGATTTTGCTGGCCATGCCATCGGTTCCCAAGTCCACACGTCGTAAGATATTACAGTCATTAGAGCAATTTACTGTGCGGGTGAGAACCGTGCCAGGTATGGAAGATTTAGTTTCAGGGAAATCCAGTGTTGAAGAAATTCAGGATGTGGATGTTCTGGATTTGCTGGGGCGTGATTCTGTTCCACCCGATGAAAGTTTGTTGAAGGCTTGCATTCAGAACAAAGTAGTGATGGTAACAGGTGCTGGCGGGTCTATTGGTTCTGAATTGTGCCGTCAGATTATAAAACTTAATCCAGCAACACTTGTTCTTTTGGAACAATCTGAATATGCACTATACCAGATTGAGAAAGATTTACGTTGTCAATTAGAACAACAACGTTCATCTGTTAATTTAATATCAGTCCTTGGTTCTGTTCAAAACAAGTTTCGGTTGTCACAAACTATCAAGGCCTGTCAGGTCAATACCATTTACCATGCGGCAGCATACAAGCATGTACCGCTTGTGGAACATAATATTATCGAAGGGATCCGCAATAATATTTTTGGAACCAGCTATGCAGCAGAAGCCGCACTTGAAAATAATGTAGAAACTTTTATTCTGATTTCAACCGATAAAGCAGTTCGCCCGACAAATCTTATGGGGGCCTCAAAACGTTTTGCCGAGTTGATATTACAGGCCTATTCAAAAATGGAAAACATTACAACGCGTTTTTGTATGGTGCGTTTTGGAAATGTATTGGGTTCTTCCGGTTCGGTAGTGCCTTTGTTTCGTGAACAGATTTTGTCAGGTGGGCCAGTCACTGTTACTCATCCGGATATTATTCGCTATTTCATGACCATTCCTGAAGCGGCACAACTTGTGATTCAGGCCAGTTCATTAGGACAAGGTGGTGATGTGTTTGTCCTGGATATGGGAGAACCTGTCAAGATATTGGATTTGGCACACCGAATGATTAGACTCATGGGAATGGATGTTGCCGATGAACAAAATGTAGAGGCAGATATTTCGATTGAGTTTACTGGTTTGCGTCCAGGTGAAAAACTTTATGAAGAATTACTCATTGGTGACAATGTTGTGCAAACATCGCATCCACGAATTCAGCGTGCTGAGGAAGATTGTGTTTCACTAAAGCAAATTAAAGAATACATGAGTTTACTAGACAAAGCATGCAGTCATTACAACTGTGAGCTTATCATCGATTTGATGACACAGGTTGTTCTGGAATATACTCCAAGCAAAGAAATAAAAGATACGTTGTGGTTCAGAACTGAACATAATCTGGAGCCCGAAGAACTGAAGTCACGCGATGATAAGGTGATTAAATTAAAACTCTAGACCTGTATTTGTACAAAGAATACGCCTCTCTCAGCTAAAATAATAACAACGGCAAGCTCAATTTATGATTTCAGCAATAATAAAAGAGATGAGAATCTATCAGTGGGTTAAGAATATACTGATTTTCGTTCCCCTGTTGTTGTCTCATACATACACCCAGTTTGATATGATTTCTGTTTCAGTTATAGCCTTCATTGCTTTTAGTTTATGCGCATCGAGTGTTTATATTATTAATGACCTTTGTGATCTCGAGTCAGATAAAAAACACCCTGTAAAAAAATTCAGACCGATTGCAGCCGGCACACTGTCTGTGAGTGTTGCCAAAGTCATGGCTTTTATTCTGTTTGTGGTTGCTCTAGCCGTTGCCGTATTGATTAATCAGGAATTTGTGTTGGTTTTCATAACATATTTTATTTTAACATTGGCCTATTCGTTTGGGCTCAAGGCCTTACCGATTATCGATGTTTTAATTCTGGGTGGTTTATATACATTGCGTATTATTGCTGGTATTTATGCGATTCAGGTTGAAATTTCTTTTTGGCTGCTGGTTTTTTCCCTGTTTATTTTTATAAGTCTCGCAATGTTAAAACGGTTTATTGAATTAAAAAATATGGAAGAACGGGATGAAGACAAAATGTCACGGCGTGGTTATGAAGTTGATGATGCGGACTTAATATCTAAAATGGGTATCGTTTCCAGTTATATTGCCATTTTAGTGATTGCTCTTTACATTCATGACCCGCTGGTAACGGTCAAGTATTCAAGCCCTGCATGGCTTTGGCTGGTTATACCGGCCATGTTGTATTGGCTAAGTCGTGTCTGGTTGATTGCTAACAGAGGGCAGCTACATGAAGATCCTGTATTATTTGCTTTAAGAGACAAGGCCAGTTATGTTGTTGTTCTGGTTTGTCTGGTTAGTGTTATCGTTGCGGTTTAAACAAGGGATGTCTGCAAATGAATTTTCAGCTTTGTCTACTTTAGCATACCCATCATGGGGACATTATCCTGAATATCGCCCTAAAAATATTTTGCAATATCCCTGGTCTTTTTCTGAAGTTGATTTTAATGCAGCACCTTATCTTGCCTATGGAAAAGGACGTAGTTATGGTGATAGTTGCTTAAATAAAGACGGTGTATTAATTCACAGTTCACAACTCAATCATATTCTTTACTTCGATACCGACAATGGTGTGATTCGTTGTGAAGCCGGGGTAACCTTTGACGATCTTTTATCGGTTATTGTAGCTGCAGGCTGGTTCTTGCCAGTAACACCAGGAACCCGTTTTATTACTGTTGCTGGTGCTGTAGCAAATGATGTTCATGGTAAAAATCATCATGCGGTAGGTAGCTTCGGAAACCATATTACAGCATTTGAATTAAAACGTTCAGATGGACAAACACGAGTATGTACGCCTGATAATGAGAACAAGGAACTCTTTGCTGCAACTATTGGTGGCCTGGGTTTAACCGGTTTTATAACATGGGTTGAATTCAGGTTAAAGCGAATTAGTAATGCTTATGTAACAACATCAACCACTCCGTTTTCATCAGTTAGTGATTTTTTTGAACTGGATAATCTGAATCTGGATAAACATGAATACACAGTTGCCTGGATAGATACTACATCACGTTCAGGGCAGATAGGGCGTGGTTTGTATTTTTCTGGTGAGCATGCAAAAGAGCATTCCGTCAAAAATACTAAGCATCATAAAAAACAACGCAGCTTAAATTTACCTGTTAATTTCCCGAATTTTGCCTTGAACGCATTAACGGTTAAAGCTTTTAATGTGCTTTATTTTAATCACCATAAAAATAAGCATGGACACGCTTTGACGCATTACGCACCCTTTTTCTATCCATTGGATAATATTGAAAACTGGAATCGAATGTATGGGAAACGTGGTTTTTTACAACATCAATGTGTTGTGCCATTAAGGGATGGTAAAGAGGTTATTTCTGAAATATTAAAGCGTGTCTCAGCGAGCGGAATGGCTTCATTTTTGTCAGTATTAAAACGCTTTGGTAATATTCCCTCTATTGGTATGATGTCTTTTCCTAGGGAAGGTTACACATTGGCACTGGATTTCCCCAACAACGGAAAACGTACTTTTACTTTTTTAAATGAGCTGGATACATTAGTTCGCTCTGTGAACGGTGCTATATATCCGGCAAAAGATGCCAGAATGTCGGCTGAAACTTTTGCTGTATCATATCCCCGGCTGGAATCGTTTAAAAACTATATTGATCCGGCTTTTTCCTCAAGTTTTTGGCGAAGAGTCACACAACAGCAAGCAGTTTAAAATGAAAAATATTGTTATCATTGGTGCAACATCAGGCATTTCACAGTCTGTCACAAAAAAAATGTTGGCAGATGATGTCTGTATGCATCTTGTTGCGCGAGATGAAAGAAAATTGAATATTGTGGCCAGTGACATTGCCTCAAGAGGTTGTGGAGAGGTGCATTGTTATCAGCTGGATTTTAATATGTTATCGCAACATGCTTCTGTGGTTCAGGATATTATTGATAAAGCCGGTGTCATTGATACCTTATTTGTATGTTACGGTATTATGCATTCACAAAGTGACTGTGAGGCAGATGTAACAAAAGCAGTTGAACAGGTAACATCAAATTATACCAGCGTTGTGTCCTTGCTGGTTCTTTTTAGTCAGGTAATGCAAAAGCAAAATACAGGTACCATCGCTGTTGTTTCATCCGTTGCGGGGGATCGTGGACGAAAAAGCAATTATATTTATGGCTCTGCTAAAGCAGGCTTAACAACTTTTCTGGAGGGGTTACGTTATAAATTGTATGAAAAAGGTATTCATGTTTTAACTATCAAGCCGGGTTTTGTAGATTCACCGATGACGGCACATTTAAAGAAAGGTATATTATGGGTTTCAACCGAGGTGGTTGCAGAGCATATTATG
>JALXDW010000201.1 GCA_027070385.1 Chromatiales bacterium | reverse complement strand
TATTTCACGTAAAATATCAGACCATTTACAAACGTATCTTGGTAGTAATGAAATCCCGGACACCACACAACAAAATGAAATAAGCCTGCTGGTCGAACAATTACTTAAAACCAGCCCACGCCCGGCAGATAAACCGGTCGAAGAATTATCATCAGAAATCAAAGTAACAACAAAGTTAAAGCGCCATACTCACCAGATCTATATTGTTGATGATGACGAACACGTGGCCGATTTCCTCGCCGCACAACTTGAAGCCGCCGGTTATCAGACACAATGCTTTTATAATGTAAGTGATGCTATCCAGCAGATTAAAGAAAATGTTCCTTCTGCACTTGTGATGGATATTATGTTTCCGGGTGAAACAAACATGCAAGGTATTCTGGCTGCGGAACAAATCGAAGGTATTGTTGGCAAGCATATTCCCACCCTGTTTATTTCTGCACGCAGTGACTTAACTGCACGGTTAGGTGCGTTGCGTGCAAAAGGCAATGCCTATTTTAACAAGCCGGTCGACCCGGACAGGCTTGTAACAAAACTTGACGAGCTGATTTTAAGCAAAAAAAGTATTGGTCGTATTGCAATAATTGATGACGATGAATTTGTTTCACAGAAAAATTCAATTATTCTGAAAAAATACCACTATGAAACGCTTGTTGTTAATCAACCCTTACATGCACTGGAAGAAATTCAAAAATTTAAACCAGACTTAATCCTTATGGATATTCATATGCCAGACATCAATGGTCTGGAACTGGCGCAAATTATCAAGCAGGACGAAACTTATATGACAACGCCAATATTGTTTTTGTCAGCAGATAAAACAGAAGCGGTTAAACAGGCTTCAATGACAATCAGTGGCGATGAATTTTTAACAAAAGATATTTCGCAGAACCAGTTGCTAAGAAAAATTCATAGCCGGCTTGTGTCGTCAACAATAATCAGGTCGCAGTTAAAAGAAGTCAGTAAAAAAGATGTCTCAACCGGTCTGGTTACAAGAAAGTATTTTTTTAGTTTGCTCGAAAAAGCCATTGCCGAAGCCGACAGTAATACCAACCTGCATTTAATTCATATTACCATTGACCATTTTGAATTTATTGCAAAACAAGTTGGTTTATTAAACTTTGATAATTTTATAAGCCATTTAATCGAAAATATAACGCCGTATTTAAATACATCCGATATTGCCTGCCACGTGGCTGACCAGACCATTGCAATACTTTGCCCGGAAGATATTCAAACAGTCACCGCCATTGCAGATGATATAATCCAGAACGTATCTGCACACTCCTTTAACCAGGGTGACTCAGGAACTGAATACACTGTAAGTGTGGGAATTGCAGAAATTAACGAGCAGTCAACATCCATCGATCAGGTGCTTACCCAGGTTGAACATGCAACCCGTCAGGCTCAGGCGCAGGGTGGAAACCAGTACCATTTATATGCTCTGAAGTCACTTGATGATTCTTCAACAAGCCTTGTATCACCAAATCTGGTGACACGTATTTATAAAGCCGTCGATGAACGTCGTTTTAAGCTGGTGTTTCAACCCATTATTGGTATGGGTGACAAGAATGACGAACACTATGAAGTATTGCTACGACTGGTAGATGAAAACAACAAACTGTATTTGCCTGCGCAATTCTTTCCGGTTATTCGTGAAAATAATTTATTTCACGAAGTTGATCGCTGGGTGGTTGAAAACACCCTGGACGTCTATGCCAATAACCCTAAAATGAAAGTGCGTGGTAACTTTTTTATAAAACTGTCGGGTGAGTCTTTATCTAAAGGTGCTTTTTCTATCTGGGTAAATAACTGCATTAACAGTACCGGC
>JALXDW010000200.1 GCA_027070385.1 Chromatiales bacterium | reverse complement strand
GACAAAGGCAAGGGGCCGTTGCCTAGTGCAGCGGGTGATTTAATTACCTATGGTCTGGATGGTCTAAAGGAAAGACTGGAAATCTATAAGACACAAGGAGCTCGTTTTGCAAAGTGGCGTGAAGTTTATGCTATCAGTGAGACAAATCCGACTGTACTTGGGCTTACTGCTAATGCAGAAATGCTTGCCCGTTATGCTGCTGTTTGTCAGGAGGCAGGGATTGTTCCTATTGTTGAACCTGAAGTCCTTATGGATGGTAGTCATGATATAAACCGTTGTGCAGAAGTAACCGAAAATGTATTGCATTCGGTTTTCCATGCACTGCATCAGCATCGTATTAGTCTGGAACATATGATACTCAAACCTAACATGGTTGTGCCGGGTATCAGCTTGCGTACTGCGCTACCGGATGAAGTTGCTAGTGAAACACTCAAAGTACTTCGCCGTACTGTCCCTGCAGCCGTTCCCAGTATTAATTTTCTCTCAGGTGGGCAGGCTCCGGAAGAAGCGACTCGTAATCTTAATGCTATCAACCAGCTGGCAGGTAGTGCGCCATGGCAACTTAGTATTTCCTATGGGCGTGCATTACAACAACCCGCCTTGCATGCCTGGCAGGGTAAAACAGAAAATGATGTAAAGGCACAACAAGCCTTGCTGAATCGTGCAAGGTTAAATTCTCTGGCACGCCAGGGAAAATATAAAAATGAATAGCCGAGTGTTCAGGGTTTAAAGCCTGAATGACTTTGCATGAAGTTAAGCGGGTATGACTGTCTGAATGATGATAGTGGCCGTATAGTCAGTGTAGAATTAAAATTTGGTACGGATCTTGTAGTTTGCATGACAGCGAACACAATTATTCATCAATTCTGATAATTGTTGAAGGCTGTATTGAGTATCGCCGAGTTCTTCTGCATCCAGAGCTAATAGATCAAATTTTTTGTGAGTATCACGGCCGAGTTTTTTAAACATAACAGGCAGTTTGTTTGCAAGTGAAGAGGGTGTTGGAGGTTGAGCTTGTACACCTGCTTTACGTGCTGCTTTTATGATGACAGGTAAGTTTTCTTTACTAACACCATTGGTGATAGCCTGTACACTTGATAAAAAGAGTCGCATTTCAGCTAAAACAAAATCACGTTCAGCCGCTGTCAGTATGAGTGCTTGTCGTTCATCATCAATGTCATTGAGTGTAGAGTTGGGTGAATGACCGACATATTTATAACCCACAGTGGCCAGGGCAATAAAGAGCACAGCTGAAACACTCCAGGCTAATTTGCATGTATTCATTGTTTATCCCTGTTCGTGTAACTCACAAGGGCGTTTATATTGCTCGGGTATATTGTCAGGGCATTGGCCACATTGTTCGTTACCGGGCACAGCAAAATCAATTTTACGCGGGTAAGGTAAATCCAAACCATCCATAATCGCTACAAATTCCTGGAGCGTTTTGCCAGCACCGAGCCGTGGATTACGTGCTTTTTCTTGTGCAATAGAAGAGATAAAACGGTTTTCGTAATCATGGCCGGGGTAAACCAGGGTTTCGTCTGGAAGGCTGAACAGCTTTTCATGGATGCTGTTGTATAATGCGGTTGCATCACCGGCCTGAAAATCTGTTCGTCCACAGGCTTCTATTAATAATGCATCACCGCTAAATACCATCTTTTGTGTCCCATTATCATACAGATAGGCGTGATGGTGTGCGGTGTGTCCCGGGGTGAATAGTGGTTCAAGTTCTATCGAAGCCATTTTAAAAGTTGTACCTTCGGCTATACCAATATCGGCACATTCAGGTTTTTCTATAGCGGGGTAAACGACTTTGCAACCCGTGCGTGCA
>JALXDW010000199.1 GCA_027070385.1 Chromatiales bacterium | reverse complement strand
TTTTGACACCAAAATGTTGCTTTTTTTTTCTTTTTCAAAATTTGATCTAGCATCAACAGCTCAGGAAATGCAAAATGCTTTTGGCAATGCCACCGTTTTTGGCTGCACAACCGCTGGTGAAATCACCACTGGAAAAATGTTAAAAAATTCTGTGGTTGTAATGGCCTTCAATTCTGAAATCATTGGCGATGTCAAAATCGAACTTCTTGAAAACCTTAACGAATATCAGAATGAAATTAATAAGGCATTTGGGGCGTTTGAAAATCATTTTGGACAACCAGTACAAGACATGGATTTTCAGGAATATGTTGGACTTATCCTAATTGATGGGCTTAGTGGTGCAGAAGAGAAAATCATGGATAATATAGGCGATCTCACCAATGTGCTATTTATAGGTGGTTCAGCAGGCGACGATTTGAAATTTCAAACAACTTATGTTTACGCCAATGGCAAGGCTTATACAAACGCTGCCCTACTTGCCCTAATGAAGCCAAACGTAAAATTTAGCTTCATCAAAACCGAAAGTTTTTGCTCCTTATCTAATACTTTGGTAGCAACCAAAGTCAACGAAGCCGAAAGAACAGTTATTGAATTTAATAATAAACCAGCAGTACAGGCTTATGCAGAAGCACTAAATCTTCCTGTAGAAGAGGCAGCTAATCACTTTATGAGGAACCCTGTCGGATTAATGATGGATACCGAGGCTTATGTTCGTAGCCCTCAACAAGTTAAGGGTGATAATTTAGTCTTTTATTGTAATATTTTAGAAGGGATGGAACTAAACTTGCTCGAATCTGGAGACATAATAGCTGATACTAAGCAAGCTATTGCAGACAAACAACAAGAACTGGGTTCTATTTCAGCACTTATCAATTTTCACTGTATTTTAAGAACATTGGAATTAGAACAAAAAGGATTAATGGCGGAATACGGTAAAATTTTCTCAGAGATTCCAACAATTGGCTTTAGTACTTATGGCGAAGAGTATATTGGACATATTAATCAAACTGCTACTATGTTAGCTTTTCAGTAAATCTTAAATTAACTGAGATGACACACCCTTGTTCCTCGTTTTTCTCGTTTTTCTTGTTCCCAAGCGGGAGCTTCACTGCTATTAAGTTAAAGGATGGAGTACAACGAATGGAAAACAACGAATCAAAACCAAATCATTTAGTTCATGATTTGTCAAAGGTTTTATTCGTTGTCTTACATTCGTTGTACTCTTTTCATAGCTTAATACCATTTGTTAAAAATTTATGTATAAAATATTGAGCCAGAGCTTGGGAATGAGCTGCAAAAAACTTCTGCTTCAGTACTTAAGCTTATAAAGATTGAGTCCCATTTTTGATTAGGAGTGCTTATGTATGTTATTTAGGCAATATATTGAACGAATTGGTTTAGTTCTACTCTTTTTAATTTCTGGTTGTTCGGTTGTTTCTACCGTTTCTACTTTGCCAGAGAAACCCTTAGAGATAAGTCCAACCCCCACATTATCCGAATGTGAAACACTTTTTTCTCGTTTAGATCAAGCCATAGCCGAAACGGGAACCAGAGATAGCCAAGTTGCCCCCATACCTGGCTTTCCCTATCTTGGAAGCGACCGATTTTTAGCCAGTTTCCGTTATCTAATCTTCTCAAAAAATAGCCGCCAATTTATTGCTTGGGTTGATCATTTGCAACAGCTTCGGGAACAAGAGCGCAAAGTGGAAATGGATAACTTGCCACCGCGAGTAAAACATCTATTTCCTCCATCTAAAACTGTCCAAGAGTGCGGTAATTTATTACGCAAGCGCGATTTTTCCCAACAGCATAACCAGCAAAAACTTATCGAT
>JALXDW010000198.1 GCA_027070385.1 Chromatiales bacterium | reverse complement strand
TTTGTACACTCTTGATCTGTGTGCGTATCTCTTTACCGCTTGCCATAACTTATTTACCCGTTATACCTGGATCTACGATTAATACGTGCTGTTTGCTTTAAACGCTTCAATGGCCGCTTTCATTTCAGCAGCGATGTCGTCGTTGTAATCACCCGTGTCATTAATTTTTGCAATCAAGTCAGCATTGTTGGCTTTCAAATACGCCTGCATAGCTGCTTCAAAATCAACAACTTTATTTACATCAACATCATTCAAAAAGCCTTCGTTAGCAGCAAATAATGAAAACGCCTGTTCAGCCACACTCATTGGTGAGTACTGGAACTGCTTCATTAATTCAGTTACTCGCTGACCCAGTTCAATCTGGTTACGAGTGGCTTCATCCAGATCCGAAGCGAATTGTGCAAACGCTGCAAGTTCACGATATTGAGCAAGTGCTAAACGTGTACCACCACCGAGCTTCTTGATAATTTTGGTCTGTGCTGAACCACCTACACGCGATACCGATAAACCCGCATTAATCGCTGGACGAATACCGGCGTTGAATAAATCCGATTCCAGGAAGATTTGACCATCGGTAATAGAAATTACGTTAGTCGGTACAAAAGCAGATACGTCACCGGCCTGTGTTTCTATAATCGGTAATGCTGTTAAAGAACCGGTTTGGCCTTTCACTGCACCATTAGTAATGCGCTCTACTTCTTTAGCATTAATACGAGAAGAGCGCTCAAGTAAACGTGAATGCAGATAGAAAACGTCACCTGGATAGGCTTCACGACCAGGTGGACGACGTAACAACAAAGATACCTGACGGTAAGCCCAGGCTTGCTTGGTTAAGTCATCATAAACAATCAGTGCGTCTTCACCTTTATCACGGAAGAATTCACCCATTGAGCAACCCGCATAAGGGGCAATGTATTGCATCGCTGCCGATTCTGCTGCTGATGCGGCAACCACAATGGTGTGATCCATTGCGCCATGTTCTTCCAGTTTACGTACGACAGCTGCAACCGAAGAAGCTTTTTGACCAATCGCAACATAAATACATTTAACACCGGTGTCTTTCTGGTTGATGATGGCATCAATCGCAACGGCTGTTTTACCTGTTTGTCTGTCACCAATGATTAACTCTCGTTGGCCTCGGCCAACTGGAACCATCGCATCAATCGCTTTTAAACCTGTTTGAACAGGCTCATCAACGGATTTACGTTCAATAACACCCGGGGCAATTTTTTCAATCGGTGCAGACTGTTTTGAATTGATAGGGCCTTTACCATCAATTGGTTCACCCAGTGCATTAACAACACGGCCACAAAGTTCTTCACCGGTTGGCACTTCAAGAATACGACCGGTACATTTAACCTTGTCGCCTTCGGTAATATCACCGTAATCACCCAGGATAACCGCACCAACCGAGTCACGCTCCAGGTTAAGTGCCATACCGTAAACGTTGCCAGGGAACTCAATCATTTCACCGTACATAACGTCGGCCAAACCATGAATTCGTACCACACCGTCCGCAAGCGCTACGACTGTACCTTCGTTTTGAGCTTCACTTACTTTTTCGAAGCTTTCGATTCGTTGCTTAATCAGTTCACTGATTTCAGATGGATTAAGTTGCATGATGTTTCCTCAAATTTTAAATCTGTTAGCGCATTAACGCGTGTGTTAAGTCGTCAAGGTGACGCGTTACTGTTCCGTCTATCACCATGTCACCTGCGCGAATAATCGCACCACCAATTAATGTATCGTCAACGCGCGTGGTCAATGAAATATCACGACCGAGGCGTTTCTTTAAACCGGCTATTAAATTTTGTTGCTGTGCATCAGAAATTGG
>JALXDW010000197.1 GCA_027070385.1 Chromatiales bacterium | reverse complement strand
ATATAAAACAGTTACAGAAAATTGTGGATCAAATAAATGCGCTCGAGCCTGAAATCCAGACATTATCCGATGAAGAATTAAAGCAGCAAACGGAAAAATTCCGCCAACGTTTACAAAATAACGAGATGCTGGATGATATTTTACCGGAAGTTTTTGCGACGGTGCGTGAAGCCAGCCAACGCGTATTAGGTATGCGCCATTTTGATGTACAACTGATCGGTGGCATGGTTTTACATCAAGGTAAAATATCTGAAATGCGTACGGGTGAAGGTAAAACCTTAATGGCAACCTTACCGGTGTACTTAAATGCTATTGAAGGCAAAGGTGTGCATGTCGTTACCGTCAATGACTATCTGGCCAAACGCGATGCTGAATGGATGGGTAAACTTTATAACTTCCTTGGCATGTCAGTCGGTGTTGTGGTTGCCGAGCAGGATCCGGATGAAAAACGTGCTGCCTATGCTGCGGATATTACCTATGGTACCAATAACGAATACGGGTTTGATTATCTGCGTGACAATATGGCATTTGAAATTGCAGATAAATTTCAGCGTGGCCATAACTTTGCGGTTGTCGATGAAGTGGATTCGATTTTAATTGATGAAGCACGCACACCATTAATTATTTCAGGTCCGGCAGAGGATAGCTCAGAACTGTATTTTAAAATTAATCAGCTCGTTCCCAAACTGGTTAAACAGGAAGAAGAAGATGGGCCGGGGGACTACACGGTTGAGGAAAAAAACAAGCAAATTCATTTAACTGAAGAAGGACATCAGCATGTTGAAGATATGCTGGTTGAGGCGGGTTTATTGGCAGAAAATGAAAGTTTGTATAATCCATCCAATATTGGTCTGGTACATCATGTCAATTCCGCTTTGCGTGCGCATGTATTGTTTCAGAAAGACGTTGATTACATTGTTGCCAATAACGAAATCGTAATCGTGGATGAATTCACCGGGCGAACCATGCAAGGTCGTCGCTGGTCGGATGGCTTGCATCAGGCAATAGAAGCAAAAGAAGGCGTGCATATTCAGCAGGAAAATCAAACGGTTGCTTCAATTACTTTCCAGAACTACTTTCGTTTGTATAACACTTTATCCGGTATGACCGGTACAGCTGATACCGAAGCTTATGAGTTCCAACAAATTTATGGTCTGGAAGTGGTGGTTGTGCCCACACACCGGGAAATGATTCGTATCGATCAGGTTGATCAGATTTTCCTGACACAGGCTGAAAAATTCAGAGCGATTGTAGAAGACATTAAAGATTGTCAAAAAAGGCAGCAGCCCGTGCTGGTTGGTACGGCTTCGATTGAAGTATCTGAACTTTTACATGGTATTCTGAAAAAGGAAAAAATCAAACATGCAGTTTTAAATGCAAAACAACATGCACGAGAAGCGGACATTGTTGCGGAAGCAGGCTTGCCCGGTGCTGTAACCATTGCTACCAACATGGCAGGGCGTGGTACGGATATTGTACTTGGTGGTAATCTGGATATGGAAATCGACAAGTTAAAAAATCCGGATGATATTAAAATTGAAAAATTAAAAAAGGATTGGGAAAAGCGTCATCAGCAAGTCCTTGATGCGGGAGGCTTACGCATTATCGGTACTGAACGCCACGAATCACGACGTATCGATAATCAACTACGGGGTCGTGCCGGACGCCAGGGTGACCCTGGAACCACCCGATTTTATCTGTCACTCGAAGATAATTTAATGCGTATCTTTGCATCCGACAAAATGGCCGCCATTATGCAACGACTTGGTATGCAGGAAAATGAAGCCATTGAACATCCCTGGGTAAGTAAAGCCATAGAAAATGCGCAACGAAAAGTGGAAGGACATAACTTTGACGCACGTAAAAATCTGCTTGAATACGATAATGTTGCCAATGATCAGCGTAAGGAAATTTATCGTAAACGTAATGAGCTGATGGAAGCGGACGATATATCAGAAGAAATAAAAGATATGCGTTATGAGGTGGTTAATTCGGTTATTGATACCTATATCCCACCACAAAGCCTGGAAGAGCAGTGGAATATTTCCGGTCTGGAAGAGGCACTGGATGATGAATTTGGCATTAAACTGGATATTAAAGCCT
The DNA here is from genome assembly GCA_027070385.1 of Chromatiales bacterium. GTDB lineage: Bacteria > Pseudomonadota > Gammaproteobacteria > UBA6429 > Thiohalophilaceae > SZUA-37. The sequence continues at coordinate 4,362 of JALXDW010000197.1, read as the reverse complement.
GGTTGAAAGCCGATGAAAATCTGCATGAAGAAACCTTGCGTGACAAAATTCAGCAAGAAGTTGAACACGCTTATGAAGAAAAAGAAAAGGAATCCGGCTCAGAAGTCATGCGACATATTGAAAAAGCGGTCATGTTACAGGTATTGGATCACCAATGGCGTGAACACTTGGCAACAATGGATCAGCTGAGACAGGGTATTCATTTACGCAGTTATGCACAGAAGAATCCAAAGCAGGAATATAAACGTGAGGCTTTCCAGTTATTTGTTGAACTGCTCGACAGAATGCAGCGTGAAGTTATTACTGTATTGAGCCGTGTGCAGGTACGAAGTGAAGAAGAGATAGAGGCATTGGAAGAACAACGCCGTCGCGGAATTGATGGAGAGATGGAATACCAACACGATGAAGCATCTGCATTGGCCAGTGAGTCCGCTGAAGAAGAACAGGCACCTTTTGTCCGTGATGGGCGTAAAATAGGTCGGAATGAGCCTTGTCCTTGTGGTTCGGGGAAAAAATACAAACAATGCCATGGGCGTTTAAATTAAAAAAGACGAATGAATTTACTGAAAGACATCAATCACTTGTTACCGGTTGCCGGTATTAAAATTGCGACGGCAGCCGCTAATATTCGTTACTCGGATAGAACCGATCTGGCTCTGATTGAATTGGCAGCCGGTTCAACAACCTCTGCTGTTTTTACACAAAATGCTTTTTGTGCTGCACCTGTACTGGTTGCGAAGCAACATTTAAGTCAATCCAATCCCCGTTATTTACTCATCAATGCGGGAAATGCCAATGCCGGAACCGGGCAGGCCGGTCTTGATGCAGCGGTGGCTTGTTGTGAATCGGTTGCTGCAGAAATGGGTTGTGATACGAATCAGGTACTGCCTTTTTCAACGGGTGTGATTGGTGAGAACTTACCTGTCGATAAAATTAACAACGTCGTTGCAGATTTAAAAATTGATCTGAATCCACATCACTGGCATGCCGCAGCCAATGCGATCATGACAACGGATACAGTGCCTAAAGGAATATCCTGTCAGGTGAGTATAGCAAATCAGGTGGTGACCATTACCGGTATTGCAAAAGGCGTTGGTATGATTCGGCCTGATATGGCAACCATGTTGGCTTATATTACGACGGATGCCAAAATTGAAAAGGTGCTACTGGACAGTTGTTTGGAAAAAACCGTTGCACAGTCGTTCAATCGCATTACTGTTGATGGTGATACCTCAACAAACGATGCTTGTGTCCTTGTTGCAACAGGGCAAAGCAAAGTTATTATTTCTGAATTAAACAGAACTGAATTTCAACAAGCACTGGATAAAGTATGTGAAGCCCTTGCAAAAGCACTGGTACGTGACGGTGAAGGGGCGACCAAATTAATCACAATTAATGTCACTGGCGCACAAAATACCAATGAGTCAGATCGGGTTGCCTATACGGTTGCTCATTCTCCTTTGGTTAAAACGGCTTTTTTTGCCAGTGATCCCAACTGGGGGCGTATTCTGGCTGCAGTAGGGCGGGCTGGTGTAAAAGATCTTGATATTAACAAACTGAAAATTTTTCTTGGTGACCTTTGTATTGTTGAAAATGGTGCGCGTTCTGAATCTTATCGTGAAGAACTTGGGCAGAAAGTGATGAAAGAAACTGAAATAAGCATTGATATCCAGCTTAATCGTGGTCAGGCCAGTTCAAAAATATGGACCTGTGATTTTTCTTATGATTACGTCAAGATCAATGCGGAATACCGTTCATAAATATCTAACCTTATATAACCCACTGGTGTGAAACAAAAAATCCATGTCGCTGTCGGTTTGATACTTAACAAGGCAAACCAGTATCTTATTTCAAAAAGACATCCTCACTTACATCAGGGTGGTTTATGGGAGTTCCCCGGGGGGAAAGTGGAACCGGGGGAATCCGTCTATGCGGCTTTATGCCGTGAACTTCATGAAGAACTGAATCTTGATGTGGTTCATGCCAAACCGTTTCTCAAACTGTCATATGCATACCCCGATAAAGACGTTATTCTGGATGTTTGGCAGGTCGATAAATTTAATGGCAAAGTCGAAAGTTCAACTGCACAACCGATCAACTGGGTTCCTCGGGAAAAACTTTATGGCTACACATTTCCGGCTGCGAATAATGCCATTTTAAAAGCATTAGCATTACCAACAAGCTACGCTATTACCGGTTCTTTTTTTGATAACGAAGATTATATTCAGCAGTTCAAACAGTGTTTGAATCGAGGAAGCCGGCTAATACAGCTACGCCAACCGGATATCAATTCTGAAACTCTGCTGCAACTGGCTAAAATTTCAAAATCACTGAGCCTTCAATATAATGCAAAACTGATTGTTAATGCAGATATCAATTTTTTACAGCATGTCGAGGTGGATGGTATTCATCTTAACAGTCAACGTTTGTTTCAGTACCGTTCACGCCCCATTACCACAGAAAAGATTCTTGCAGCATCAGTGCATAATAGTCATGAATTACAGCAGGCGATGATGATCGGTGTAGACTTTGTTGTGGCTTCTCCGGTATTAGAAACAACAAGCCACCCAGGTGCAACCTTGCTGGGATGGAAAGGGCTTGAGAAAATAATAGCGCAATCGAGCATCCCGGTTTATGCGCTTGGGGGAATGAAAACAGAATTATTGCCCCAGGCTAAAAATAAGGGTGCCTACGGTATTGCTGCGATTACTGAATTCTGGAGAACAGAAAAATGAAGCTTGCGTTACAATCTGTATCTATTGCAGCCACTATTATTTTTCTGATTTTTACAGCAAAGTTGTATCTGCTTGCTCCAGATAAACATTCTACTGTTGTACCAACAGTTTCACTGACAGCCACAAGTGAATGTAACTTGCTTGAAAGCCGATGTTTATTCTCTGCCGGCCACAGGCAGGTTTTTCTGACGTTATCTGGTGATGTGCGCACGATGAAAGCTTTTACACTCAAGGCAGAAATGGTCGGCTTTAACTCTGAAATTAAACAGGTTTCAGCACGTTTTCTGATGCAGTCAATGAACATGGGGGCGAATACTTTTCGTTTATTAAAGGCAGAAAAGATTGCCAACAGCCACTTCTGGCAAGCGACTATCCTGTTGCCGGTTTGTGTCAGCAAACGTACAGATTGGATAATGCAGTTTCAATTAATCGCAGACGATAAAATGTATCAGGCACTTGTACCTTTGCAAATTAAATAAACTAAAAATCAGGAATAATCATCATCCGATGAATGTGATTCTTTGGGAAAGTGGCTTTCTCCAGGAATACGATGGTTTTCACTTGCCCACTCACCAAGGTCGATTAACTTGCAGCGTTCGCTACAGAAAGGCCGCCACTTTTCTTGCTTACACCAAACTACTTTTTTTGAACAAGTTGGGCATTTTACAGTTTTATTCATTGTTTACAGGCTACAGCAATTAAGTTCAAAATTTACATTGTCATTGGTTTGCATCGGTCTACCACTATCACGAGGTTCCAGAAAACGAATGGTAAAGCGATGTTTCCCACCACTGAGTTCAGCAAAATAGGGAAGTTGGTTATTAATGGAAACTCGTATCAATTTTGTTTCAACACCCGGATCGAGTGATTGTTGATAGAATCCACTTTCTGCCTGCAGTTTAACCGGGTTAGCACTTTCCCTTAGAATACCCAGAATAAGCACAACAGGGCGATTCACTATTTTTAGTTCTTCGTACCAGCTTTCAATTTTTTGTATACGTGACTCGGCAGTTTGCTGTAGCCAGAAGTGGTAGGCAGGCATATCAAAGCGGCAACTGCCGCCAATCACTGCACTGCGCTGCAATAACATTGCAATGAGTTCATTATTACGCAGTTGCTGGCCTAATTGCCCATCGGACTGGTGTAGACTGGATATTGAGTCAGAGAGTTGATCCAGTACTGTTGTCAACTGTTCAACATCTACACCGGGGGTATCGCGTAGCCCTGCCAGTGAATTATGCAGGTATTCCAGCTCTTTTAATAATTCATGTTTAAAGTCACTTCGGGAAAGCAGTTCAAGAATATCAATCAGTGATGAAAGTGTTGCCCGACTATCCCAGGTAGAATAACCGCGTAAAGTGTAGGAAGCCTGGTTAAACAAATATTCGAGTCGCATAAAAGTTCGTATGCGTTCATTTAATGGTAGCTCGTAAGTGACAATTTCATCCATAGTGATGCATTATATAAAAATTCACCCGGAAAAAATATGCGGGATTAAGGTAATTTGCACAATTTTATTGTTTATGTGTTTTTGCCAGTTCCAGATAAAATGTATGTAAATGTTTAACTTGTTTTTTCAGCTGTTCCAGACTGCCGTTATTCGTAATGACATCATCTGCATGTTGTA
>JALXDW010000196.1 GCA_027070385.1 Chromatiales bacterium | reverse complement strand
GGATGAAGCTCGTTCTCGTCGTCAGGAAATTGCTGATGAAGCCGAATTTTATGGTTCAATGGACGGTGCCAGTAAGTTTGTACGTGGTGATGCGATTGCCGGGATTCTTATTTTATTTATTAATATTCTCGGTGGTTTGCTCATTGGTGTTGGTCAGCATGACCTGTCGTTTGCAGAAGCAGCTAGAAATTATACTTTACTCACCATCGGTGATGGATTGGTTGCACAAATTCCAGCATTACTATTATCCACCGCAGCCGGCATTATCACTACGCGTGTTTCAAGTTCACAGAACATGGGCGAACAGGTTTTAAATCAGCTGTTTGCTAATCCACGTTCACTGGGAGTGACAGCGGCTATATTAGGCATCATGGGCATTATTCCGGGCATGCCCAATTTTGCTTTTTTAACGTTGGCAATTATTTGTGGACTGGGGGCTTATTTGATTGCCCGCAAGAAACATCAGACAGTTGTTAACAAGCAACAACAACAGCAGCAACAAATATCCAGTGAAAAAGAAGTTCAGGAATTGAGTTGGGATGATGTGACACCGCTGGATGCGATTGGCTTAGAAGTCGGTTATCGCCTGATTCCAATGGTTGATAAGGCACAGGGTGGCCAATTAATGAGTCGTATTAAAGGTGTGCGAAAAAAACTGTCACAGGAACTTGGTTTTTTAATTCCTTCTGTACACATTCGTGACAATCTGGAACTGCCTCCCACGGGGTATCGGATTACATTATTAGGTGTGACCGTGGGTGAGGCGGAGATACAACCGGATAAAGAATTGGCCATTAACCCCGGCCAGGTTTTTGGTACATTACAGGGGATTGAAACCACCGACCCGGCTTTTGGTCTGGATGCCATCTGGATTGCAAATAATCAACGTGACCAGGCACAAACATTGGGTTATACCGTGGTGGATCCCAATACGGTGATAGCGACCCATCTTAGCCAGATATTGCAAACCCATGCTCATGAATTATTAGGCCATGAGGAAGTGCAACATTTACTGGATATGCTGGCAAAAACAGCGCCTAAACTGGTTGAAGATCTGGTGCCAGACACATTACCACTGGGTGTTGTTGTGCGTGTCTTACAAAACTTGCTGGAAGAAAATATTCCCATACGCGATATAAGGACAATAGCCGAGACCTTGGCGGAACAGGCTGCAAAGAGTCAAGATGCTGACATCTTGACCGAGGCGGTCAGAGTGGCACTTGGTCGCTTAATTGTCCAGCAAATCAATGGGATGGAGCGAGAGTTACCGGTTATTACCTTGGATCCAACTTTGGAACAGTTGTTGCATCAGTCTATACAGTCCAGTGATGGAATGGGCAGCGGAGTCGAACCCGGACTGGCAGAGCGGCTGCATAGTGTACTTGCAGAAACCACTCAAAAGCAGGAATTGGCCGGCCAACCCGCTGTATTGTTAGTATCGGCTGCATTGCGACCGATGCTGGCACGGTTTGTAAAACATACGATTTCAGGTTTACACGTATTGTCTTACAACGAAATACCAACGGACAAGCAAATCAAAATAATTGCAACTGTTGGTCAACCAAACGAAATAACAAACGAACAAATGTAATGGTATTACTGTAGAGGGCAGCGCTAAAATGAAAATAAAACGTTTCCATGCTGAAGATGTACGTACAACAATACGTAAAGTCAGAGACGCTTTTGGCCCCGATGCTGTTATTTTATCAAACAAACGTGTTAAAGATGGTGTGGAAATTGTTGCTGCGATTGACTACGACGAATCACTGGTTGGCGGCACGGTTGCTCAATCTGACACAGAAAAAACGGCTTACTCAAGCGGCCACGTTACCCGCCAATACAGCAA
>JALXDW010000195.1 GCA_027070385.1 Chromatiales bacterium | reverse complement strand
GTGCTATCTTGAAAAGGTTCAACCTAACTGCTCGACAATACCCTAATATAGCCCGAATTTATGTGAAAATATGCGAATTGTTATAAATTTGTGACAAATAAGCAGATTCTAGCTTAATAAGCCGTGCAGGCAGTCAATATAGTGTGCTTCATTGGGAACGGTTTGCTCACGTTGCGCTTGCCAGATCATCTGACCTAAACATTCCATCATGGCGTGTTCCACTTGATGGTTATCCGTAAATTGTTTTGTTAATGCATGATAAATGTCCTCGATACCCTGGGGGCGACGGGTGGACAGTTGTTCGTGCAGAGCGATATGCATCGACATATGTAAAAACGGGTTGGTTTGTCCCATTTCAGGGGTAAAATCCTTATCAATACTGGATGGGGTAGCTAAAAGCGAATGGTATTCGGGATGTTGCTGGATAACATTCACGATAACTTGTTCGAGTGGTTGCAGCGGGACTTTATTATTAAAATTTTGCCAGGCAGTGTAGAACATTTGCCGCATTTCATTTCTGTCATTTCCAAACATTGGCTTTACTCAATATTTTTATCTTTGTATTCACATAAATCTTCAATAACGCAGGCACCACAGCGTGGTTTGCGAGCGACACAAGTATACCGGCCATGCAGTATTAGCCAGTGATGGGCATCCACTTTAAATTCGTCCGGTACAAATTTGAGGAGTTTTTTTTCAACTTCAAGTACATTTTTGCCCGGTGCAATGTTAGTGCGGTTGGAGACTCTATATATATGGGTATCCACGGCAATAGTGGGATGACCAAAAGCAGTATTTAGCACCACGTTGGCTGTTTTTCTGCCAACGCCTGGCAGTGCTTCCAATGCAGCTCGGTCTTCGGGCACTTCGCCTTGGTGATGTTCAATCAGCATTTTACAGGTAGCGAGGATATTTTTGGCCTTGGTGTTGTACAGGCCAATGGTTTTTATATATTTCTTCAGTCCTGTCAGTTTTAATGCCAGTATTTTTTCCGGTGTGTTGGCCACTTTAAACAGTTTTTCCGTGGCTTTATTGACGCCTTTATCGGTTGCCTGTGCGGATAAGATGACCGCGATCAATAACTCAAAAGTGGAATTGTAATGCAGCTCGGTTGTGGGATCAGGGATGTGCTCTTTTAACCGGCTGAATATTTCGTAGCGTTTAGCTGGATTCATAGTGAAGGTTCATAATTTTAATTATTTCTTTACCGCAAAGGAGGTGAAGCTCACAAAAAAAAGGTATTTAAAACTTTGTGTCCTGGGTGGTTAATTTTCCAAAGGTTGAATAGTTTCCACCATGATAGTCTTTTGTTTTGCTTCACGTTTTTTATCGATAATATTTTTTATCGCCAGGAGGAAGCCAAGTCCGATAAAGGCGCCCGGTGGTAAAATAGCCAGCAGGAACCCTCGGTAATTTTCGATAACGGTAATTTTAAGTCCTTCAGCGGCCGCACCAAACATTAAATGGGCTTGTTGGAACAAAGTGCCAAAGCCGATCAGTTCTCGCATTGCACCGAGTGTAATCAGTACAGCGGTAAACCCCAGCCCCATAAATAAACCATCGAGCAATGAAGGCATCACTGCATTTTTTGAAGCAAACGATTCAGCGCGGGCGATAATGGCACAGTTTGTTACAATAAGCGGGATAAAAATGCCGAGTATTTTATACAAATCGTGGAACCAGGCTTCCATTGATAGTTCGATAACCGTCACGATGGATGCAATGATCATGACAAATACCGGAATACGCACCTCGGTACGTACCCAGTGGCGAATGATGGACACGGAAACATTGGAAGCAACCAGGGTCAATGTGGTTGCAAGACCTAATCCTAGACCATTGATAACCGTATTGGAA
>JALXDW010000194.1 GCA_027070385.1 Chromatiales bacterium | reverse complement strand
CTATACTAAAATATTAATATTAATTATATTAATTTTGCCAACTCATCTGTTATTGGCTCAATGCTTAATTTATTATACTGTTTAATGATTCTTAACAAAATTTGAATCCTTGCTATAAAGACAAAATTTAAGGTAGTCACAAAATAATGTCAATCTCCCCAAAACCCATTTTAAAATTAACCCTTCTTATTGGACTGAGCAGTTTTATTTTTTCGGGTTGTGCAACAGTTCACAATGAAAGACTCGCCAGCCAATGCAGTTCGGGGCTTGCCACCGCCAATGCCGAGCTTGAACAGGCAAAAGTAAAAGGCTTTAGCAGTACAGTGGCGTGGACAAAAGCAGCCGCCCTGCTTGCTGCAGCAAAAATTCAGCAACAATTCGATAAGTATCCCAACTGCATCAATAAAGTTGCCCGAGCCCGTTATTATATTCGGCGAAGCCAGGAAAATTAAAGCTTACAAAAGTAAAACCAACAATAAGAATCATACATTAAAAAAACCAGCCGAAGCTGGTTTTTTATACCACAATCATTAAAGCAATATTATGGAAAAGCCGGAATATTGGGTTCCAGCCCTTTCATATCTGCTTCAGGGTGATGGCGTGTTACCATTTCACTGATTTCAGCCACTTTCTCAACCGGCACATCAACAATAAAAAGAATTTTTCCCTTTGAAAGATCTTTCTCAAAACGACGATGCCGGGTATTGGGCACGTTAACGGCTATCAATGTTGAAGAAAAAACACCAATAAACAAACCCGCAAGCACCGTCAACATCATCGTGATGCCTTCATAACCGGGTGAAACCATTCCTAAACTGATGGCAAGCGCACCCAACAGTACTCCGGTTAAGCCACCTAAAGGGATCCCCCTTTGGATAGAATGAACCAAATCACTTTTTTGTAAAATATTCGCTTCCGGCAAATCGTTTAAATCAACATCCTCACGTGCAATGACGTGCATTTTGCTTTCAGCCACCCGTGACAATAACAGTTCATTATGAATAGTCCGTGCAAGACTGACATTTGGAATTATGAAATACATACGACGAATCATAGCTATCACCTCCATTTTATAATCCGAGTAAAAGACTCGGTTATTTAAAGTATAGTGTAGTCGTGATAAATTGCAGTGCTGTACACGCTAGAATGCTGTAATAAATTCAATCTATACACTTTATTTTATTGATGCAGACTTCGCAAAAAGGGGCGGTCATGCTAGTGTCCATAGAATTAATTAATCAAAAAACCTTTTGCCGACTTTTTATACAAAATATTAATGAAACGGATTAAAAATGTTTAGAGTATTACGCATCTTTATACTGCTGACCATTCTGCTGATTGTTGCGGCCTCCACTTACCTGAGCCAGCGCCGTGCAACAGACTGGGATAACAGCTTATGGGTCTCAATTTACCCAATCAATGGTGATAACAGTGCGACTAGCACACGCTATATCAAAGGGCTTAAAAAAAGTGATTTTCACGAGATAGAAAGCTTTCTGTCCGAAGAAGCTGAATACTATAAAATCCCCATCAAACAACCGGTAAACATTAACCTTGCGAGTGAGCTCCGTGAACAGCCCCCCTTACCCCCGCTTTCACGTTCTACTTTGAACATTATGTTATGGAGCCTGAAATTACGTTACTGGGCTTTGACCCATGATACAGAAACCGGCCCTTCCCCGGATATACAAATTTATGTGATTTATTACGATCCTCAAAATAACAAAAAATTATCCCACTCTTTAGGACTCGAAAAAGGACACATTGGGGTGGTACATGCTTATGCCGGTCGACGCTTTAGGCAAAAAAACAATGTTATTATTGCCCATGAATTTTTACACACACTGGGTGCCCGGGATAAATATAATCTGGCA
>JALXDW010000193.1 GCA_027070385.1 Chromatiales bacterium | reverse complement strand
GTATTGGCCAGTTCAATGATGTCATGATCTTTTAATTCCAGTGCTTCAGTCGATATATCCCTGCCATTGACCATTGCTATATTAATGGAATCTTCATTTTTTATTGCTGTAATGGTGTAGTTTGTTGAATTGCGGGCAATGATAGCCATTTTTGAACCGTTGAAACCCAGAGTATTAAAAGGTTTCCTTAATTCAAGTACCTTTCCTTTTAGTGGGCCGCTTAATACTTTGACCGCCCCGAGTTTTGCCCCGGTATTGTCTGTGGTTGGTTTTTGCTTGGTTTCAATTATTTTGGTATCTTCAATTTCGGCACGCAGAAACATGGTGGGTTCATAATCTTCTTCATCCTGAGAGAAAAAGGTGAACTGGTAATTACCAATCTGAATGACATCACTATGTTGGAGCTTTGATTTGGCAATACGGGCACCATTTAATAATGTGCCATTCGTGCTGCCCAGATCATCAATGAAGACATTATCACCGACTTGAGTGATAAGTGAATGGCGACCGCTGATAGTCAAATCATTTAGCTGTATATCATTACCATGTTTTCTGCCAATGCTGATACTATCTTTATCAATCGTGTACTCTCGAATAACAGCACCATCGAGTGTTAAAATTAATTTGGACATATTCTTTCTACCTGTTTCCGGTTAATTTTAGTTGATAGAGTCAGTTGTTGTCGGTGTGACACTCTGTTCTTCTTTTTCGACTTCAAGTTCATCGCGCATCATATTAAAGTCATCTTTATTACGCGCTTTCAGGAAGGCTTCTTCGCCAGTAATCTTTTTGGATTCAACAAGGCGTTTTAAGGCGGTATCCATTAATTGCATCCCTTGCATTGCTCCACCCTGGATAACATTGTCGAGTTGTTCTGTTTTTCCTTCACGGATAATATTGGAAATAGCGGCATTGTTTATCATAATTTCTATGGCTGCAATACGTCCCCGATTATCTGCTGTGCGTACCAGTTGTTGTGATATGACACCGCACAGGGAAGTTGAGAGCATTGTGCGAACATAAGGTTCTTCACCGGGAGGGAAGGCATTGATGATTCGTTCGATAGAGCTGGCTGCACTGGATGTATGCAAGGTTGCCATAACAAGAATCCCCATTTCAGCTGCGGTAAGTGCAAGGTGAATGGTTTCAAGGTCTCGCATTTCACCAACAAGGATGACATCAGGATCTTCACGCAGTGCCGAATGAAGTGCAGAAGAAAAGCTTCGGGTATGGCTGCCAATTTCACGCTGACTCACCAGGCATTTCTTGTTGGAATGTAAAAATTCCACTGGATCTTCGATCGTTAAGATATGTCCCTTACGTTGATTGTTGATAAAGTCGATCATTGCAGCAAGGGTTGTCGATTTACCCGAGCCAGTTGGGCCTGTGACCAGAATCAGCCCCTTACGTTGTCGGGCAAGGTTTTTTAAAATAGGTGGCAGACCAAGTTGTTGTAACGATTGAATGTTACTTGGAATAACACGGAAGACGATGCCTGTTCCGTTTAAATGTTCGAATGCATTGACCCTGAAGCGGGACAAACCGGGTACGTCATAGGAGAAATCAAATACTTGGTTTTTAAGGTATTCTTCACGCTGTTCAACAGTCATGATCTCGAATAACAATTCGCGTGTTTCTGTTGCGGATAATTCACGGTATTTAACGGTATGTGTCTCGCCATGCAAACGCAACCGTGGTGGATTGCCCGCAATAATATGCAGATCGGAACCGTTTTGTTTTACAACAAGTTCTAAGAAGGCATCGATACGGTTCATATAGCGTAACTCTCTAACTTATTGCAAGGTTTACTTGCGGGAGAAGGTCAGGATCGGTGACATAACGCTGGAATAATTTCTTGTCTGTTGCATGTACATAGGCATCATCTGGATCAATTTCCTTGTTTTTAACCGCTTCGAGTAAGGCCTGATCCATAAGCTGCATACCTTGTTCACGACCTGTTTGCAGTATGGATGGAATTTGAAAGACTTTCCTGTTTAAAATAAGATTTGCCATTCCGGATGTATTAAACATGATTTCAAGAATGGCTTTGCGATTTCTGCCATCGGCAGAGCGTAGCAGTTTTTGGCTGACAACACCGAGTAAGTGCTGTGCCAGAAAGCTGGCGGTTAATGTTTTTTGTTCTGTTGGCATGGCATCAATAATTCGGTCAATCGTTTTTACTGCAGAAGTCGTGTGCAGTGTACCTAGTACAAGGTGGCCGGTTTCAGCTGCTGTCATTGCCATTGAGATGGTTTCAGGGTCACGTAATTCTCCTACCAATATCACGTCAGGATCTTCACGTAGTGCCGCACGTAAACCATTGGCAAAGGTATCGACATGTGTTCCAACATTTCGCTGGATAACAAGTGCCTTGTCACTTTTATGCACGTATTCGATAGGATCTTCCAGAGTAATAATGTTTAGGCGTCGATTGTGATTTAACCAGTCAATCATGGTGGCAAGCGTGGTTGATTTTCCTGTTCCAGTTGCACCGGTAACCAGTACCAGCCCCTGATTATGTAACAGAAATTTGGTCAGTATAGAGGGGAGTCCTAAATCCTGAAAACTGGGAATACGGGGTGCAATGATTCGAAATGCTGCACCGATACCTGAAATTTTTCTGTACAAGTTAACACGGAAACGGCCCACTTCTTCATGTTCATATGAAAAGTCAACATCGTGTCCCTGATTAAATAAATGACGTTGTTCTTCACTCAGTATTTCATTTACCAGTGACTCAAGTTCATCATTGGTTAAGTCTCGATATTTTATGGGCGATAACTCACCGTGCATACGCACAAGCGGTGGCAAACCAACAGACAGGTGAATATCTGAACAGCCTTGTTCACGCCCGAGTTTTAAGAAAGCATTGATTCTGGACATTTATTCAATTACCACGCTTTGCAGATCCTGTTTTAATTCTTCGATAGTTTGATAACGCTTTAACGGGTCAACATGCATTGCACGCATAATAATATCGTTTAGTTGTTGAGGCATTGCTGTGTCTTTTTCGATAGCTGGAATGGGTTTTCCTTCAACGTGTAAAAACAAGGTGGCCATATGGTCTTCACCTTTGTACGGTGGTTTGCCTGTGAAGGCTTCATACATCAGGATACCTAAGCTGTAAATATCAGTCCGGCTATCAATGGCGCGGCCGCGTACCTGCTCTGGAGCCATGTAGGTGGGTGTTCCAACGAGTATGCCGCTTTTAGTTATACGTGAATCTGCCGTACTTGCTGCAGCGGCAAGTCCAAAGTCAACAACTTTAACAACCCGTGAATCATTGACCAGGATATTGGCCGGTTTCAAATCACGATGGATAACATCAACTTTGTGGGCTGCATTTACACCGCTGCAAATATCACAAAAAATTTGAATCCCCCGCTTTTTTTCCAGCGACTGGGTGCTTTTTAATTCAAATGAAAAGGAATGACTGTCAAAGTATTCCATTGATATTGCATAGGATTTACCAAAAGTAATGAAGTCATAAAGCCGGATAACATTTTCATGTGTGATACGTCGGGCATAACGCAGTTCATGTACAAAGCGTTGGATAACGGTTTCATCGGAGGCCATTTGTGGATTTAGAAATTTGAGAACAATATTTTCATTGACCATCTGATCTTCGACCAGAACAACGACACCAAATGCCCCTTTTCCTATTTTACGAATAATTTTATAGCGCTCATCCAGCATCTGTCCCGGTAAAAGTTCATTGGGGTCGATAACAGAGCGCATTGCACTATTGGATGAGTTAGTCGATGGAATGGAACTCGTTGTTGGTGTAGGCGGGTTTATATTCACAACCGTGTCGGCTAGATCCAGCATTTCGGTATTAGGAATAGAGCTGTTATCACTATTTTCAGAAGCCGTCGAGCCCGTTAATGAACCAGGAATACTATCACTCAAACTTGTTGATGAGGGTTGTGACCCAATATTGGCCTGCATGGTCTGAAGTGCTTTTGTCGCAGCGGTTTGTATATCCTGATCTGGATGCTGCATAACCTGGGTAAAAGCATCTTCCACATCTTCTGCATGGTGTTTATCCGTCAATTCCGCGAGTGCATTTAAAATATCATGCTTTATGCTGTCATCAGCTTGCTGTAATTTACGAATAAGTGGTTTGATAGCCCGGGTATCTTTTAATTGTGTTAATGCCTTGAGAGCAACTTGCGTGGATTCACCTTTGTTATCCAGTAATTTAAGTAAAGGTTCTACGGCACGTTTGTCTTTCATATTAGCGAGAGCATCCGCTGCACGTTCACGTACCCACCAGTCTTCATCTTCCAGTGCATCAACCAGGTATTTAAAGGCTCGATCGTCAGTAACAGAGTTCAGAATTTCGACAGCGGTTCTTCGCAAGAATTCATCTTCATCTTTTATTAGTTGTAAAACAGCTTCTACAACTCTGGGGCCACCAATACTGCCTAATGCATCTGCAGCGCGTACCTTTATCCACCAGTCTTTATCACGCAGGGCATTCAATAGATCTTTTATGGCATCGGTATTGCCAACTTCATTAAGTACTTCGACTGCTGCTCGACGTACATATTCGGAATCGTCCTGCAATATTTCAATCAGATGTTTAACGGTATGTTTGTCATTGAGTTTAACCAGTGTATCGATGGCTGTATTTTGTACCGTCAAGTCAGAATCTTTGAGCAAATTACAAACAGGGTGGCTGTTAATCGGTATTTTCATTTTGCCGATACTAGTCAGGGCAGTTTGACGTACTCTTTTGTTGGAATCTGAAAGCATTTTCAGAAGTGTATCGCGCACTTCCGGGTAACTAAAAGTACCCAACGTATTTGCTACATAGGTACGAATGGTTGGATCTTTACTGTTACTGTAACGAATAAGATCGGGAATAATGGTTTCATCCGCGATTTCATTGAGTACTTTAAAAATTAACTGATGAATACTTTTGTCTACTTCACCGAGAATACCAATGAGTGTTTTTGCGCTCAGACGTTTTTTCTGGGCAATCAATATTTGTACCAGAACATTTTTGGGGATGTTGGGATCACTGAATAAATCAAATAAACGGTTAGGGTCATAGGTTGATGTTGTACCTAAAATTCGCATTACGCTTGAGATAATGCGTTTGTCATCATCTGCAAGACCATCAATATAAGCGGGTAAACTGGAGTTTGTCAGCATTGAAACCAGTAAATTTTCAATGGGAGAGTGTGGTGGCATTTCAGATAATGCCTGTATCAGTTTGGGAATGGCTACCGGGCCGATATTTTTAAGACGCGCCATGGCCTCTTTTGTCTGTACCGAAGCGGGATCAGATTCAATAATGGTTGATATTGCCTTGTTTATTTTATAGCCGTGCAGCAAACTCATCAGTTTTAACTTTTACATTTTGTGTAATTAAACGTTAGCGAGTTTAATTATCGGGTAATGTTACCTGGTTAATATATGATTTGTTAATTAAACAAATTTCATCGTCGTCAGTATAAATTTTCAGAAATCGATTATCCTGTTTGTTCAAATAATCATATAATCGCGCATGTTCGGGAGGGAGAGCTTCTTTTATTGTTCCTTCAATCAGGCTTCCATCCATCATATGGATAGTGCAATAAAGTGTTTGTGCCGACTGGTTTATACTGTCCTTGTCGTTGTATTCGATGCGTATGATCGATTGCCGGTTATAGAACCGAATCTCATTGGGCATATCAACTTGAAAAACAACAAAAGGTTCATTGTGGTTTAAGATATCTAAAATGGCTTCATCCTGTCCATCATCATTATGGTGGATAAACAGAGAACCCACCACTGGGCCACTGGGGTGTACCCATAATTGAACCTTTTTCTGCTTCGTTGGTAACTTTAATGCATCGTTAGACAAAGGCATCCCTCGCTATTGTTCAAACCCAAGCTGGGGCATTTGCCGACAGCTGCGCTCTTTTTATTCTTATTATATAGTATACCGATAGTATTGATAATCTGCGAGTTTTAGTCTTTATAGACGACCGCCCCTGCTGAAACGTTTTCGCCAATAGTGATCGTTTATATTAGCAATATTGACTCTTTTACCTGTCGACGGTGCGTGAATGAATTGATTGTTGCCAAGGTACAGACCAACGTGCGATATTTTATAGCGATTGATACGAAAAAAGACCAGATCACCGGCTTTTAAATGCTGGCGTTTAACTGGTCTGGCAGCATGATAAAGTTGTTGGGTTGTACGGGGCACCTTTATACCGGCCATTTTGTAGCTGTATTGGACTAATCCGCTGCAATCAAAGCCTGTTCGGGGGCTTCGCCCACCGTAATGGTAAGGTTTGCCTAACTGTTTTTTAGCTATTTTAAGTACTTTAAGATGCTGCTGCTGGGTCTTGGTATGGAACGATTTTGTGGGTGAGCTACTGCAACCGTGCAGCAATAGGCTGAATATGGCCATAAAAAGGAAAGAGTGGCCAGTT
Organism: Chromatiales bacterium; assembly: GCA_027070385.1. Lineage (GTDB taxonomy): Bacteria > Pseudomonadota > Gammaproteobacteria > UBA6429 > Thiohalophilaceae > SZUA-37. Next base: position 165 of record JALXDW010000193.1, on the reverse strand, counting down.
TTGTTTATTATTTGAACAATTTTCATTGTAGGGCTAAGTATAGCTGAAGATGGCTTAATTGCCGATTTTTAGCGTAATTTAATATAAAAAACAGTCAGTTCAAGCTGTTTATTATAGTAAATTATTGTATTTATACCTTTTTTGACGGGGCAAGAAAGGCTAATT
>JALXDW010000192.1 GCA_027070385.1 Chromatiales bacterium | reverse complement strand
ACTTTTAACATTGTGTCGACAGGAAATAAAGCAATTGAAAAAATTGCTGCACCTGATGCAACAACACTCAGAAAGGTTCCTGAGCGAAAAAGATTATTGGCTATCGGGAGAATCTCGGTTAAAGTTAAAGTATTATTTAGTTTCCCTGTATAATCAATAATCTTGCTTAACAATGCAAACCGTTCTCCACTGGTATTGTATTCTTTACCTAATTATTTCTTTAATTAAAACTTGTGTTTGTTTTCTTGATAATTGAGAACTGTCCATGGTTTTCATAGTAACATTCCTTGTCATGAAATAGAAAATAGCTAAATTTGATGCATAATGGAGCCATAAAAATACAACAAGGACGAATACTATGCAATCCCTTCATCTGAAAATGTCTGTTTTTTTTCTTTTGTCAACCTATACTGTTCTCGCCTGCTCAGAGCAACCTAATGGTTTTGATAAAATTTGCAGCATTTATACTGAGGCTCAAAATAGTGGTCTGTCAGTTAAGGATACATACAATTATGTTTTTGAGAATATAAAAAATCGAGTCAGTTCCAAGGAGGCTTTGTCAGTTTATGATGCTGGATTAGCTATTGATCCTGGAAGACGTTACCCTGTTTTTAAAGAATCTGCTGAGTATGTATTAAAACATGAATGGAATTGCCCGGCAATGAAAGCATTTCTAAAATAAAATAATTGTTGCTGTATATGGCTTATCAGGTTGCTTAAATGGGTAAGCTTAGCAAGCTTAATGATGAAAAGCGTAAGGCAAAACAAGACTTCTGTATTATCGTTTGTAATAACGAATATACTATTTCGGTAAAATAATTTTTGGTTCATCGGCCTGTTTGTACAGTCCGACAATATGACCAATAGTAATCACAATAGCGGCATCACAGTGTTGCTGAATATTTTCTATCATTGAATTTCTTTCTGCTTTATCTGCTGCATTCACACGTACTTTAATCAGCTCATGGTGTTCCAGAGCAAGATTAATTTCATCCATTACATTTTCAGTGAGTCCCTTGTTGCCAATGATAACAAGGGGCTTGATATCATGCGCAAGCTGACGCAAGTGATGAAGTTGTGTTTTGCCAAGATTGGGTTGGGACATAATGTGAACGGCTCTATTAAAAATTATTTGATTCGATAAATGTTATGAGTGCGTTATTATACGCCAGTTTTCAGATAAAAGGTGAGTTGAAAAATGGCACGAACCAGAGGTGGTCGTCACTGGATGCAGGAACATTTGAATGATGAGTATGTCATTCGGGCACAAAAAGAAGGTTATCGAGCGCGAGCTATTTACAAGTTAATGGAGCTGGATGAACGTGATCGCCTGATTAAACCGGGTCATTTTGTTGTTGATCTGGGAGCGGCACCGGGCAGTTGGTCGGAATATGCAATCACTAAAGTAGGCAAAAAAGGCAAGGTATTTGCGCTGGATCTGTTGGAAATGGATCCCATTCCCGGGGTGCATTTTATCCAGGGCGATTTTCGTGAAGATGCGGTATTGGGGCAATTAATGAAATCCATCGAAAATCACCCTGTTGACCTTGTAATGTCCGATATGGCACCCAATATAAGTGGTATGAAAGCGGTGGATCAGCCTCGTTCGATGTATTTGTGCGAATTAAGCCATGAATTAGCACGCAATGTACTCAAGCCGGGGGGTGACTTGCTGATGAAGGTCTTTAACGGTGCCGGTCTGGACGAGTTTAAAAAGGAACTCCGCAAAGATTTTAGCAAACTGATTATCCGCAAACCCAAAGCTTCCAGAGCCCGTTCGAGTGAGAACTATTTGCTAGCAAGAGGGTATAATCTGTAGTACCGTCTAACTATAAGTATTTGATGATTTTGAGGTAATAAATTGAACGATCTAACCAAGAATATTCTCCTGTGGGTAGTAGTGGCCGTCATATTAATGATGGTTTTTCAGCAAATGGGGGTGAACAAAGAGAGTGATAAGCTCAGTTATTCTGAATTTATGCAGGCTGTAGAAAATAATCAGGTCAGTGAAGTATTGATTCAAAACCAGAATATTAGCGGGAAACTTACTTCAGGACGCAGCTTCAGCACTTATAGTCCGGAAACCGATAACAGCGCGATGATTGGTGATTTGCTTAAAAATGGCGTAAAAATCACATCGAAACCGATTGAGCATAGTATTTTAATGCAAATCTTTATTTCCTGGTTCCCGTTTATTCTCATCATTGGTTTATGGGTTTTCTTCATGCGCCAGATGCAGGGCGGTGGCGGTGGTCGTGGTGCTTTATCTTTTGGTAAAAGCAAAGCTCGGATGTTGGGCGAAGATCAGGTTAAAGTCACCTTTAACGATGTGGCGGGTGTGGACGAAGCCAAGGAAGAAGTGGCCGAGCTGGTTGAATTTTTACGTGATCCCTCCAAGTTTCAGAAGTTAGGCGGTAAAATCCCAAGTGGTGTATTGATGACCGGTTCACCCGGTACGGGTAAAACCTTATTAGCCAAGGCCATTGCCGGTGAAGCGAAAGTACCCTTTTTCACCATATCCGGTTCAGATTTTGTTGAAATGTTTGTTGGTGTGGGTGCCTCGCGGGTGCGGGATATGTTCGAACAAGCGAAAAAGCATGCGCCGTGCATTATTTTTATTGATGAAATTGATGCTGTCGGTCGTCATCGTGGTGCCGGTTTAGGCGGTGGCCATGACGAACGTGAGCAAACATTAAATCAGTTGCTGGTTGAAATGGATGGTTTTGAAGGTAATGAAGGCGTTATTGTAATTGCCGCGACCAACCGACCGGATGTTTTAGATCCTGCATTATTGCGTCCAGGACGGTTTGACCGTCAGGTGGTTGTGCCCCTTCCGGATATGCGCGGTCGGGAACAGATTCTGAAAGTACATATGCGCAAAGTACCTGCTGCGGATGATGTCAACCCAAAAACCATTGCGCGTGGTACTCCGGGGTTTTCAGGTGCAGATTTAGCCAATCTGGTGAATGAGGCCGCCTTGTTTGCGGCACGTTCGAATAAACGCCTGGTGGATATGCAGGAATTTGAAAAAGCGAAAGATAAAATCATGATGGGCGCAGAGCGCAAATCAATGGCAATGAGCGAAGACGAAAAACGTAATACCGCCTATCATGAATCAGGTCATGCGATTGTTGGCTTAATGGTGCCATCACATGATCCTGTTTACAAGGTAACCATTATTCCACGTGGTCGGGCATTGGGTGTGACCATGTTTTTACCCGAGGAAGATCGTTATTCTTACAGTAAAGAGCGGTTGGAAAGTTCTATTTGCAGTTTATTCGGTGGTCGTATCGCTGAAGAGCTTATTTTTGGTCCAAAGAACGTAACAACCGGTGCATCCAACGATATTCAACGTACCACTGATATTGCACGTAATATGGTGACTAAATGGGGCTTGTCAGAAAAGTTAGGGCCCATGACTTACAGCGAAGATGAGGGTGAAGTTTTTCTGGGGCATCAGGTCACGCAACATAAAAATATTTCAGGTGCGACCATGAAATTGATAGATGAAGAAGTGCGACACATTCTGGACAAACAATATGCCCGTGCGAAAAATATATTGGAAGAGAATATCGATAAACTGCATTTAATGGCTGAAGCCTTAATGAAGTATGAAACGATCGACAAGGATCAAATAGATGATATTATGAATGGTAAACCGCCACGTCCACCGGAAGACTGGGATGACAGTGATTTACATGACAATCCGGCTAATGACAACAAGACAACATCCGATGATATATCCAAAAATAAAGGCTCCATCGGTGGTACAGCGGGTTCACATTAATTTTTGATTGCATGCTTGTAACCTGAAAAACCTCTGTTCAAATTGGACAGGGGTTTTTTTAGGTTAGGGGAATATAAAACAACAATTACGATAACAATGAAAACACAAGACAAAACAAAGATCATGGGGATACTCAATGTAACCCCTGATTCATTTTCCGATGGCGGCCAGTTTATCAACCATGCCGCAGCGATTGCACAAGTTAAACAAATGCTCGCTGATGGTGCCGATATCATTGATATCGGAGGAGAATCCACCCGGCCCGGTGCTGAAGATGTTACGCTGAATGATGAACTTGATCGTGTTATTCCTGTTATTAAAGCAATTCGAGGTTTTGCAGATTGTTTAATTTCGATCGACACCAGCAAGGCCACCGTGATGCGTGAGGCTATACGAGCAGGAGCCAATATCATCAATGATGTAAGAGCTCTTCAGGATGAAGATGCACTACAAACAGCGGCTGAACTTGATGTGCCGGTTTGTTTAATGCATATGCAAGGTCAACCACGCAGTATGCAAGCTCAGCCTGAATACAGTCATGTGGTTGAAGAAGTAAAACAATTTTTACAGCAGCGTGTATCAGCCTGTCTGCAAGCAGGAATAAAAAAAGACAATATTATCATTGATCCCGGCTTTGGTTTTGGTAAAACCCTGACTCACAACCTGAGCCTGTTTAATGCATTGGATGAATTTGTGGAAATGGATTATCCTGTCCTTATTGGGGTTTCACGGAAAACAATGATTGGACAGATTTTAAAAGATGCACCCGTGAATAAGCGAGTTGTTGCCAGTGCCATTATGGCCGCACTAGCCGCACAGCAAGGTGTTAAAATAGTCCGGGTACATGATGTTAAAGCCACGGCCGATGCATTAGCGGTCATGGATTGTTTAAATAAAAACTGAGAAAAAAATATGTCACGCAAGTATTTTGGAACAGATGGAATTCGCGGTAAAGTCGGCAAATTTCCAATCACACCTGATTTTGTTTTAAGACTGGGTTACGCCGTGGGGAAAGTCCTCGGTGAAGAAGGGGGCTCGGTTGTTATTGGTAAAGATGCGCGTATTTCAGGTTATATGTTTGAGTCAGTGCTGGAGGCCGGTTTAACAGCGGCAGGCGTCAATGTTGTTCTGTTGGGGGTGATGCCAACCCCGGGCATTGCGTATTTAACCCGAACCCTTCATGCCAATGCCGGTATTGTTATCAGCGCATCGCATAATCCGTATTATGATAATGGCATTAAATTTTTCTCAGCTAATGGCACTAAATTAGATGATGCTATTGAGATGAAAATAGAAGCTTATTTGGAAAAAGATATTGTTACGGTCAGTTCAGATTATTTAGGTAAAGCAGTACGTGTAGAGGATGCTGCTGGACGTTATATTGAATTTTGTAAACGCTCCGTTCCAGCGGAGATGAGCTTAAATGGGTTGCGCCTCGTGGTTGATTGTGCGAATGGAGCAACTTATCATGTTACTCCAAGTGTATTGGAAGAGCTTGGGGCAGAGGTTATACCTATTTACAATGAACCTAATGGTGTCAATATTAATAAAGAGTGCGGTGCAACATCATTATCAAATTTACAAAAAAATGTAAAAACATATCGTGCCAATGTAGGCATTGCGCTTGATGGTGATGGTGATCGTTTAATGATGGTTGATGAACAAGGTGACGTTGTTGATGGAGATGAAATTATTGCAATTTTGGCTAAGCACCGATTAGAACATGAGTCCTTATCAGGTGATGTCGTTGGCACGCTGATGAGTAATCTCGGTTTGGAAAAAGCTATTCAAAACATGCATGTGGGATTTCGTCGTGCTAATGTTGGTGACCGTTACGTTATGGAACAATTACGTGCGTGTAATGGGGTACTTGGTGGTGAAGGGTCTGGGCATATTATAATTCGTGATCGTATTGAAACAGGTGATGGTACAATTGCCGCACTGCAAGTCTTGCATGCAATGGTTGTTTCAGGAAAAACACTGCATGAATTAAAACAAGTGATGGAAAAATACCCACAAATTCTGATTAATGTTCCAATACAGAAAAAAATCAATCTTGATAAAGCTAAGGGTATTCAAGCTTCAGTCAAAAATGTTGAAGAGAAACTAGGAAATAAAGGTCGTGTTTTGTTACGAGCATCAGGTACAGAACCACTAATTAGAGTAATGGTTGAAGGGGAGGATTTGATGGTTATTACTGAGCTTGCTGAGCAAATAGCTGAAGCGGTTAGAAAAGCATCTTAACAAGGGCTAATCAAGTATGAGAATAAAAGATGGCATATTAGCACAAGCACACTATATTGAATCTCCCAATCACAATGATCGCACAGATGATCAAGATATATCACTGATTGTACTACACAATATTAGCTTGCCACCAGGACAATTTGGTGGCGAATGGATTACCAAGCTATTTACTAATACATTGCCTAAAGATGCGGATCCTTTTTTTGAAAAAATTTACCAATTACAGGTATCTAGTCATTTGTTGATACGTCGAGATGGCGAAATTATACAATATGTTCCGTTTCATAAAAGAGCATGGCATGCTGGTGTTTCAGAATATTTAGGTCGTAGCGCGTGTAACGACTTTTCTATTGGAATAGAGCTGGAAGGTACAGACTATGAGGCTTTTACAACAGAGCAATATGAAGTATTAAGTGATGTTTTGCACAGCTTAGTTAAAACATATCCTACGCTCACATTAGACAATATTACTGGGCACGAGCATATAGCACCAGTGCGCAAGACTGACCCTGGTCCCTTCTTTGATTGGGAAACACTTGGAAAAAAATGTGGGGTAACCTTACCAGCC
>JALXDW010000191.1 GCA_027070385.1 Chromatiales bacterium | reverse complement strand
TTACCGGGCGCGTATCAAGCCGGTATAAACTGAATTTAAAATGAGGCCATTAATACTGGTCGTATTGATTAGAGGTATATAAAGATGGAAGTAATTTTATTAGAGAAGGTCGCAAATCTGGGTAACCTGGGTGACAAAGTGAATGTACGTCCCGGTTATGGTCGTAATTATTTATTGCCAAACAAAAAAGCAGTACCCGCGACTAAAGACAATCTGGCAATGTTTGAAGAACGCCGTGCAGAACTGGAAAAAGCGGCTGCAGAAGTGTTAGCAACAGCGCAGGCACGTGCAGAGAAAATTGCAACATTAGGGATGGTGACAATTGTTGCGAATGCCAGTGATGAAGGGAAGCTGTTTGGTTCGGTTGCTGTTGCCGATATTGCTTCGGCTGTGACCGGAGCCGGTGTTGAAATTAGCAAACAGGAAGTGAGTATGCCTGAAGGTCCTATTCATATGATTGGCGAATATGAAATCACTATTCGTGTTCACTCTGATGTGGCACAAATTATTAAAGTTGTTGTTGAAGCAGAATAAATCAACATCTTAGCAACTAAAGTTGATTCTTTGGTTTATCTGTTTTATCTAATGGCTTCCTGCTGCCCGGCACATTCTGTGCCGGGTTATGTTTGCTTATCACCAAATACTGATTTTCATCGTTTATTTTTATAAAAAATCCCGAATTAAGTTCGGTTTTTTTTGACGTGATTGTGGTATTCTTTTTTCATTGATTAAAGCTGTATTGATTACTTTTGTAATGGTTATAAAATTACCGGTGTACTCGACAAAGACCGGATTTTAATGTGCATAAAAACAGAAACATAAAGATATCTAGCACTTTATAACCGGGTTATTCAGAGTATTTCTTAAAACTTACTACATAGTGTGATTAACTCATTTAAGTGGAAAACGATAAAAACCATGCAGGAAGTTGTATTCCCTAACGCGTCGAATGACAGAGCGGATAAATTAAAACTCCCCCCTTACTCTATTGAAGCAGAGCAATCGGTTTTAGGTGGGTTAATGATTGATAATAATACCTGGGAACAGGTTGCTGATCAGATAGCAGAAAATGATTTTTACCGCCGTGACCATCGTCTTATCTTCAGAGCCATCACCGCTTTGGCTGAAAAAGATCAGCCACTCGATGTTATTACCCTGTCTGAATGGCTGGAGCAACAAAAAGAACTGGAAAATGTGGGCGGTTTGAGTTATCTGGGGGCATTGGCAAAAAATACGCCTACCTCAGCCAATATTAAAGCCTATGCAGCGATTGTACGTGAACGTTCAGTGTTGCGACAGCTGATTCGTGTTTCTACTGAAATCGCAGAGTCTGCCTATAATACAGAAGGGCGCAGCAGTGCCGAGATTTTAGATAAAGCCGAACAGCAAGTTTTTCAAATTGCAGAACAAGGTGCCAGAACCAATCAGGGGTATAAGTCAGTCACTGACTTAATGGGGGATGCGTTAGAGAAAATTCAAACCTTGTTTGAAAATGACGCTGCTTATACCGGTGTGCCGACCGGTTTTGATGATTTCGATATGAAAACATCCGGTCTGCAACCATCCGATTTAATTATCATTGCAGGGCGACCCTCAATGGGTAAAACATCGTTTGCGATGAACATTGTGGAAAGTGTAGCGGTTAAGGCGAAACAATCGGTTGCAGTCTTTAGTATGGAAATGCCCGGTGACCAGTTAGTTATGCGGATGTTGTCATCGTTGGGGCGAATTGATTCCAATAAAGTGCGAACCGGCAAACTCGAAGATACCGATTGGCCACGTTTAACTTCCGCAGTGAATATTTTAAATGAAGCTCCTATTTTTATTGATGATACCCCCGGTATGTCCCCCATGGAAATTCGCGCCCGTGCAAGACGTATTAAGAAGGAACACGGTTTGGGATTAATCGTGATTGATTATTTGCAGTTGATGCAGCTCAGTGGCAGCAGTGAAAACCGTGCCACAGAAATTTCAGAAATATCCCGTTCATTAAAAGGCCTGGCAAAAGAACTGGGTGTCCCGGTGATTGCACTTTCACAGTTAAATCGTTCTTTGGAACAACGGCCGAACAAACGCCCGGTGATGTCAGATTTGCGTGAGTCTGGAGCGATTGAGCAGGATGCAGATTTGATTGTTTTTATCTATCGGGATGAAGTGTATAACGAAGACAGCCCCGATAAAGGTTCAGCAGAAATTATTATTGGCAAACAAAGGAATGGCCCTATTGGTATGACGCGTTTAACTTTTCTGGGTAAATACACCAAGTTTGAGAATTTCATTGGTAACAGTGCTGCACCTTCTTTTGAGGGCTGAACATGAGCCGTGTTACCCGCGCCACAATTAATCTTGCCGCATTAAAAAATAACCTGGCGGTTGTTAAACAGGCTGCACCAGCACAAAAAGTAATGGCGGTGGTTAAAGCAGATGCTTATGGGCATGGTATTGCACGCATTGCCCAGGCATTAGCTGAAGTTTTAACAGAGCATGATGCCTTTGCCGTTGCCTCAATAGACGAAGCAGTTATGTTACGTGCCGTGGGTATTACACATTCTATTGTTGTACTGGAAGGTTTTAATTCATCGGCTGATCTTGGTTTAATTCAGCAACACAATATTACCGTTGTTATTCATCATCTTAGTCAGGTGATACTGTTGGAATTGCATCCCGAGCAGGCGAATAATATAAAGTGCTGGTTAAAGATAGACACGGGCATGCATCGATTGGGTTTTGCACCCGATGATGTGAAAAAAATGTATCAACGTTTGTTAAATGTTGGCGTCGATACGGATATTGGTTTGATGACCCATCTTGCAAATGCCGATGATAGACAGGATCCTAAAAGCGAACAGCAGATTGAACTGTTTCATCAAATTGTATCCGGTAACCCGGCGGAAACCAGCCTTGCCAATTCAGCTGCCATTTTAGGCTGGCCTGCTGCACACGGTCATTGGGTGCGTCCCGGTATTATGTTGTATGGTGTTAATCCTTTTATTTCTTCAAAGGAAGAAGAACCCAATAAATTTGTTAGCCACTTAAATCCAGTAATGACATTGTCTGCCGCGTTGATTGCAATTAATAAAATTTCAAAAGATGAAACCATTGGTTACGGTAGTAGCTGGCAATGTCCTGAAGATATGTTAGTAGGAGTGGTGTCGATTGGTTATGGTGACGGTTATCCACGCCATGCACCTTCCGGTACGCCTGTCTTGGTGAATGGCAAAAGGGTTGAGTTAATCGGCCGGGTCTCAATGGACATGATCATGGTTGATTTGCGTGAACAACCGGATGCGAAAGTGGGGGATGAAGTGATCTTGTGGGGAGAGGATTTAGCGGTTGAAGAAATTGCAGTGGCAGCTGGAACCATTGGCTATGAACTTTTATGTGGTGTGACTCGACGTGTTACGTTTGAATACACCGAAGCAGAGTAACAAAAAAATTCTGGTACTGATTAATCAAAATGGCAAAAGCAAAACAAATATACAGTTGTACTGAATGCGGTGCGCAAGCACCTAAATGGGGAGGACAATGTGCCGATTGCGGTGCATGGAATACCCTGGTTGAAGTCACTGCAATGGCGGCAGCGAGTGCGGCACCCCGGTTGCCGCGTTACAGTGGCTTTTCCGGTGATGCTAAAAATGGCCAGGTACAGGTGCTTGCCGACGTACAGGTGACGGAATTAGCACGTTACAGTTGCTGTATTGAAGAATTTGATCGTGTATTAGGTGGTGGGCTGGTGCCGGGGTCAGTGGTCTTAATCGGTGGTGATCCGGGCATCGGCAAATCAACCTTGCTATTACAAACCCTGGTGGCCTTGGCTGAAACATCGAAAACATTGTATGTCACCGGTGAAGAGTCACTGGAACAAGTCAGTATGCGTGCGCAGCGGCTTCATTTGAATACTGAAAAAGTCAAAGTATTAACGGAAACACAGGTTGAAAGCATTTTAAAAATAGCACAGCTTGAAAAACCAGCGGTGATGGTGATTGATTCGATTCAGGCAGTTTATACTGAAGCGGTGCAGTCAGCCCCGGGTGGTGTGGCACAAGTCCGTGAGTCCGCAGCACAGTTGGTGCGCTATGCCAAGCAAACAGGTACAGCGTTATTCCTGGTTGGTCATGTGACCAAAGAAGGCGCATTGGCCGGTCCACGTGTTCTGGAACATATGGTCGATACTGTTTTATATTTTGAAGGGGACAGTGGCAGTCGTTATCGCTTGGTGAGAGCGATTAAAAATCGGTTCGGGGCAATAAATGAACTGGGTGTTTTTGCAATGACTGAAAAAGGTTTACGTGAAGTCACTAACCCATCAGCGATTTTCCTGTCCCGTCATGATGAAGTGGTACCCGGGACTGTTGTTATGGTCACCCTCGAGGGTAGCCGCCCATTATTAGTTGAAGTACAAGCACTGGTTGATGAAAGCCACTTGGCAAACCCTCGCCGGGTAACCACTGGGCTGGAAACCAATCGTTTGGCCATGTTGTTGGCCGTATTAAATCGTCATGCAGGTATTATGACACACGATCAGGATGTGTTTGCCAATGTGGTGGGAGGGGTTCGTGTGACTGAAACGGGTGCTGATCTTGCCGTATTACTTGCGATTATGTCGAGTTTGCAGAGTAAAGTGATTCCTGATGATTTAATTGTCTTTGGTGAAGTGGGGCTGGCCGGTGAAATTCGTCCGGTACCAAATGGCCAGGAGCGTTTATACGAAGCTGCCAAACACGGTTTTAAACAGGCGATTATTCCCAAGGCCAATGCCCCACGTGAAACCCCGAAAGGAATGACCATTTATCCTGTCACGCGTTTAGATGATGCTTTGGGTAAGCTATAAAATGGAATTTGGCTGTTCAAATATTAATGACAGCACTGACTTAAATGCAAAACTCATCTCCAAATAGTCTTACTGATAAACAGGCAGAAGAGCTGGTACGCAGCAATATTGGTTGGATGCTTGCGATTGCAGAACGACTTTTAGGTGAGCGTGCACTAGCAGAAGATGCCGTGCAAGAAGCTTTTATTTCCGCATTTCAAGGATTTGAAAAATTCGAAAACCGCTCAACGTTAAAAACATGGTTACATCGTATTACCATTAATGCAGCATTAATGAAACTGCGTAAGCTGAAAAGTCTTGCCGAGCAGCCGATTGATGAATACTTACCTGAATTTGATAAAAGTGAATGTCGTCTGGAAGCTGAGTGGACTCACCTTGCAAGTACCGACAACATTGTGGCAAACGAAGAGTCTCAGGCGCGAGTACATACAGCAATTAACACACTACCTAAGGATTACCGTATCGTTTTGCTGCTACGTGACATCGAAGGTTATAGCACCGGTGAAGTGGCGCAATATTTGAAACTATCCGAAAGCAATGTCAAGGTGCGTTTACATCGGGCACGAGCGGCACTGAAAAAATTGATTGAACCATTACTTCGAGACGAGGTGTTTTAATGAAACCACAAAATAATATATTACGAAAATTAAAAGGTTTCATGTTACGGACAATGCCGAATATGATCACCTGTCGGGAATTTGAAGGTTTTGTGGTGGATTATCTGGATAATGAACTTCCCGAAAAGCAACGTAGCAAGTTTGAGTTGCATATACGGATGTGCAAGGAATGCCGACAATATCTGGATGCCTACCAACGTACCATTGAAATCAGTCGCAGAGCCTGTTCTTCTTCGGATGACGCTGTACCTGATGATGTGCCCGATGATTTAGTTAAGGCAATACTCAAAGCACGCAAGTATTAGCTCCCCTCATTTTAATAATTGTTCCAAATTAATTCATAACATTCCAAATTCAGTGTAACCCTTTCCTGTTTGCTTGCATCCAATGGTTAACTATAAAACCACTGGAGTGTTTTCAATAATAGCAGGAGGAGGAAGAGTGAATATTAAAGCAGGTCTTATTGCCGGATTCATGGCAACAGTTGTGTTGTCGATTGTGATGATTATAAAAGCCAAACTGGGTGTTATGCCAGAGCTCAATGCCATAAAAATGTTGGCTGGAATGATAGGGGCACCGCTTGTAATGGGCTGGGTCGCTCACTTTGTGATTGGCACACTTGTTTGGGGAATACTGTTTGCAGCCCTGGTGAATAGGCTACCCGGCAGTATGATAGTCAGCGCTATTATTTTTTCAATCGGTGCATGGTTACTGATGATGGTTGGTCCAATGCCAATGGCAGGTGCCGGTATGTTTGGTTTGAATCTTGGTATTATGGCGCCAATCGCAACGTTAATGCTTCATCTTATTTGGGGTGTGGTACTTGGGTTTACTTATCAACGTTTTGCAGGGTGAAAATTCAGGCCAGTGAAACAAAATGTTCTCACTATAAATTTTAATAAATATTATTTCTAACAAATGAACGAGGTAATCGTGATGAGAAAAATACTACCGTTATTTATAGTCGCCATATTGGTGATGGTTGGTGCAGCAAGTTGCTCCAGTACGAAACAAACTGGCAAAATGATGAAACCACCTTTTGGTCAGCCTGCTGATGTTGCTTATGCAAAGATGCTCTGGCGAAATTTGAATGAAGGAGGGTTAAATCGGGCCCCGGCAACCTTGTATGTGGGTGGGCCACCGCATGGAAAAGT
>JALXDW010000190.1 GCA_027070385.1 Chromatiales bacterium | reverse complement strand
TATGTATTTATTACACCTGGCAAGAATGGAAGTGCTGGATGAACAGATAATTCGAGATGCACTCTTACCCTTATTGGATTACTACACCGGGACGCATGGGCAGGAAGAAAGTTCGGGGCTGTTTGTACCGGTTGAATCTGAAAAAATCACCATAGATAAAAAAAATCCACTTGAAGACCTGATTGATGAATTGCTCCCCAGCTATAAAATGAACCCGGATAAGGGTAATGAAAATAAAAAAATGCAGGGTGAATACGAAAGTTATTTATCTGAGCAGTCAGAAAAATCCGATTATGTTCGTAGTGAATTGACCAAGCGGATAAATGAAACAGTTGCAAAACATGAACAGTTTGGAGTTATGCTGGAAGTCATCCGTAATGGTTTAAAAGAAGCCAATACCATTGATGATATTGAAATATTACGTGAAGCATTGTCTGATGATGTAGATGGTTTGATTAACGCACATAAAGTTTTATTGCATAATCTGGATGATGCCAAAAAATATTTTCAAATGATAGAAACAGACAGTCGTCAGCTTAGTAGTGAACTTGCTCGAGTCAGGCAATTAAGTATTACAGATGAACTGACCGGGCTACCTAACCGACGCGCATTTATGCGTCGTTTGGAAGATGAACTGGGGCGCGCACAACGTTATAATTTTAACCTGGCACTGGCAATGGTTGATCTGGATTATTTCAAACAGATTAATGATCAGTATGGTCATCCAGTCGGTGATAAGGTTCTAAAGTATTATGCAAACAAGTTATTTACTATTTTCCGGCAGCATGATTTGGTTTGCCGTTACGGTGGTGAAGAATTTGCAGTTCTGTTTCCAAATACCAGTGAGGAAGGCGCATTAGCGGCAATGGAAAAGGTTCGCAATAGAGCAAAACAAAGTTTTATCGAAGATGGTGTGATTCAGATCAAGGTGCCTTCATTCTCTGCCGGTTTAACACTGTTTGAGCCGAGTGATTCTGCCGCTACTATGATTCAACGTGCAGACAAAGCCTTGTACCATGCCAAATCATGTGGACGTGATCGTACCGAGGTTATTTACAAAGATGGAGCCAATAAAATAAAAGATGATTTGCCGGGTAACACACATTAATCCGGTTTTTTTGTGAAAGGCGGGTTCAGTCTTTTTCCAGGTAGTCAATAATATCCAGTTTCCGGTTATAGATTTTTGTTTTTACTTCAAATAACCCCAGTAACATATGAAAAATATTATCGTGTGAAAGTGGCAAGTTTTCTTTTGCTTTGAGTTTGTTGATATCAATTCCCATACTCTTTCCAGCCCAAAGAACAGATGCAACATGTGTTTGTGCAACAGGGGCAATAAAATACGGCATGCCATGCAGATAGATACCATTTTCTCCCAATGACTCACCATGGTCACTGGCATACAGTAAAGCTGTTTCATATTTTTTGGAGTTATTTTTTAATAGTTGGATAACTCTGGATAAAAAATAATCCGTGTAGCGGATAGCATTATCGTAACTGTTATTGATTTGTTCTATTGTACAGTTTTCAAGATTACTGTCCTTGCAGGCAGGTTTGAAGTATTCAAATTCTTTTGGGTAACGTTTGTAATAAGCCGGACCGTGGTTGCCCATTTGATGGAGAATGATAAGGATGTCACCTTTTTGATGGTCAATATAATTTTGTAACCCGGTTAACATGCCTTCATCTCTGCATTCAATATCACAGATATTATTTCGTTTGTTTGTTCGGTAGTTTTCATAGGCTACACGTAATGCGACACCTTTTGAATCGGAGTTATTATCGCGCCATAAAATATTGACTCCGGCATGATCCAACACATCAAGGATGTTCTCATAACCCTGTCCTTTTTCTTCCGAGTATTCCTCGCGGGTAAATTTTGAAAACATGCAGGGAACAGATTCTGCCGTTGATGTTCCGCAAGAAGACATATTTTTAAAACTGATAATGTCTTCTTTTTCAAGTAGCGGGTTGGTTTTTCGGGAGTAGCCATTCAGGGAAAAGCGATCAGCCCTGACAGTTTCACCAACCACAAAAATAACCAGTTCCTTATCAATATCTTTTTTATTCACTTTGACATCACTGGCAACAGGTTTGATAGGCATATTTCCTGTTTTAAGGGTGCTGGAAATATATTTTCCGGTTGAATAGATATAAAAAATGGGGTTGCTGTATAGGCGTATTATTTTATGTTCCCGAATAAATGAAGCATAATTTTTACCAAAACCAAAGATAATTAAACTGATAGTGATAACGGAAAGCAGTAGCAGTTTCAGCTTGCTGAGTATTTCCTGTTTAAAAGGTCGTTTCTTTATCTTGATTTTATAAATAAAAGCGGCAGGTAAAATACCCAGAAATATAAAATAAAGAACAAGTTTAAAGTTGATTAAATCCAATGCCTCTGATGGATTTGTTTGTATGACATTACGCAACATATCTTCATTGATAATGGTGTTATAACTGTTCATAAAATAACTGCCGAGCGATGACAATAATAAAATCAGAATTAAAATCGGTTTTACTGTATAGCGGTAACTTACCAGACCTAATAAAAGGGTAATAAAGCTCAGTAGCAGAACAAACAAGGATATCAAAAAAGGGATGTTTGCAAATGTAATCGGATAGGATGCGAGTGCATGAGAAAAGAAACTGGCATTATCGAACAACACTAAAAAAAGTGCGGTTAGCATAATAAGCCATGACAGACTGATAGAAGGGATTTTTTGCACTACTTGTCTTTTCAAATCTGGATTCTTAATCCATTAACTCACGTAACTTGTCTCGATCAAACCACCAGTTATCTTCAACAATTGCTCCAATAACCAATGCCATCCTAGGTAAGAACTTTTCTGGCTCATTTAGTTCCAATTTTAGTCGCCAAATATCCAGTTCTTTTTGTGACTTAACGCCACTGTGTAGTTCAGCAACCTTTACCAATACATTGCGAGTGAGGAAGGACAGGCTTTCGTGTTCTTCATCACTGGCACGCAGGTCAACAACGTATTGTCCGACGATGGCAGCGACAGCGGCACCGTCTGCCGTTGGTGGCATTTCATCAATCAAGTGTGTCATGACAGCAAAGCTGGTTTCAGGACTGATTGGAAAGCTCACCGCTAGCCAGGCTGCTTGCCCAAGGGCGATAATGGAGGCAGGCTGATCTGCCTGATAAAGTACCACCAGTGCTTCAACAGCATCTTGCCAGGAGTGGTATTGCATAAAAACATCAAATGCAGCGCGGGCAACAGTCCAACCTTCTTCCCCGCGTTGTAACCCCACCAGGGTTTCTGCCAGGTTCAGTTCCAGCAAGGCGCGATCTCTTGGGTGGGTTTGCTCGGGTAAATCCGCAAGATGTTCCTGGTAGGTGGCCAGTCGTTGTTTGAGCAACGCGTCGGTGTTTTCGTTGCTGGCGGCAATGGCTGAATCGTTGTTATCCTGACTACTCATAAGGTTAAACCTGGTGTATTAAAAAGAAACGTATTATACGGTGTGTTTATTTGACTACCAAATAAATACGACACTTAAAACTGTATAATAGGGATAAATTAAGCCATAATTTATTCAGGGTTGTTTATGCTTTCATTGGTGGGGTTATCGTGCGTGTATTTGTATGAACAGCACAGAGGCGCTAAAAATGACTTGTTGGGATAAAAAGTTTTTCAACAGCAGACAATGATTAATGAACCCTGAAGCAATATATACAGTTAAGGACAGGAAGTGATTGAATATAATACCGTTTTAATTCGTTTGAGTTTGGCATTATTGGCCGGTGCAATTATCGGGCTTGAGCGGGCTTTTCATGGCCGACCTGCCGGGTTGCGAACTCATTCGCTGGTTTGTGTGGCTTCTTCATTGTTGATGCTGTTAACGGTATTTCAGTGGGAGTTGTTGGCAGGGGTGCCAGCGGATACGATTCGGGTTGATCCCACCCGAATGGCGCAGGGAATTATGACGGGTATCGGTTTTCTTGGTGCCGGTGTTATTATGCGGGAAAAACTGACGATTCGTGGTTTAACCACGGCCGCCTCTATCTGGATGACCGCTGCAATTGGTATTCTGGTCGGAATGGGGTTTTTCAGTGCCGGTTTTTTTGCAACCTTTATGACTTTACTGGTACTCGGTGGTTTTGGCTGGCTTGAACGTAAAATGCCGACCCGGCATTTTGGGCATTTAAAAGTCAGCTTTAAACGTCAGGACATTATGGAACGTGATGTGTTGCTGGAGTTTATTCATCTTTATAATGTAAAAGAATCGAATTTAAGCTTTGAACTGAATAATGAAACGAACCTGTTTGAATATCAAATGACAATGTTTGCATACAGTGCGAATGCTTTTTACGATTTGTCGAATGCATTAATGGAAAACGAGAAGATCAAGGAATTCAGTATTGTACCAACCGGTGATTAGGATTGTTTATAAGCCGGTTTAGCTGAATTTAGATGGCAGGCTTTTTCCCGGTTGAAAAAATAACATGGATATCGAGCCAGATCCCTTTATCGGTTTTCAGCTTTTTTACTTCAGCTAAATGTGTTGCTCGAAATTGTGCAAATTGTATCGCAGTCAGGCGTGATACAGCCGCACGCAAGGCACTGTTCATAATAATTTCCCACCAGTCATTTTCACTGCCAAGATGATACCCCAGTTGTTCACTGTGGATTTGAACATTGTGATACCCTGCCTGCTTCAGAATTGATTCACAGGCTTGCATTTCAGTCAGTTGCTGGTTGTTATCGTCCAAACTGATATTCAATTCGGCAAGTTGTTTTATAAAGAGATTCAGAGGTTCACCAAACGAGCCGGTTGCAAATGTTGTAAAAAGTAAACGTCCGTCAGGTTTAAGAACTCGTTGCCATTCTTTTAAACTGGCAAGCATATCTGGCATAAAAAAAATGCCAAAACCACAGCTGGCACAATCAAAATAATTGCTTTTAAAGTCCAGTTGTTCCGCATCCATCTCATGCAAATCAATATTATGCAAACCCAGTCGGGTCAGATTTTCATAGGCCTTATCCAGCATCCCACTGGAAAGGTCAATCGCTTGTACCCGGCCATCCGGCAATATGGCTTGTGCCATGGCTGTGGCGACCATACCTGTGCCTGTGGCAATGTCGAGAACACGATTTCCTGGTTTTGGCTTCAGGTATTCAGCCATTTTATCGGCACACACGGGAAAGTAGCGTTGCGATGGATTATCATAACCTGAAGCGACAAGATTAAAATTATCCGCGATGTTTTGTTTATGTTTTTCGTTGCTTGTCATTATCTGGATACTCAGTTAAATGTGTGGCGGGCTGGATGAGTCACTGAGTATACCTAAAATTAAATTCCGAGTGAATGTTGTTAATTTTGTTTGATAAATTTTAATGCAATACAGGCTTCCTGGGTAAAGTGCTTAAAGCTTTCATAACTTTCATCATCAAGTGAACGCTTACTGGGCTGCCGATCAGCATAGAACACACCAATCGTTTGCCCATTGACGGTGACGGGCGATATAAAAAATGTTTTTGCATTTAAGATGCTGGACAATTCGGGCGTCACGAGTTGCTGACCATCAGCATCGTCTTTTATCCAGTAACTGCGATTATAAATTAATATTTGTTGTAGCAGGTTGGGGCTGGTCATATCTATGCCGGCAACAAATTTTTTCTGAAAATCTGTACAGTCAATACCAACGGCAATTTTTGCACGTGCTTCTGTTTTTGTCGGGTTTATAAAAACCAGTGCCGCGCGATCCATACCAATGCCCCGGTAAATACCTTCCAGTACCATGGTCAGTATATTATTAATAGCCGGTTTTTTGTTTAACATGGCGGACAATTCCCTAAGAATAGAAAGTTGCAACATATGGTCAGGTACTAAATATTGATCCTGTTCTTCCAATTCTGCAGGAATACTGGTATTCGTTGCTGTCTTTTTCAGGCTGGGAATATATTTTGCTGCTTCTCCGGCACCAAATTCTTTGGTGACATCAACGGCTGTTTCTACATTGTCATGTACAAAACGGGTTGTTTCTTTCAGATCCTTGTTCAGGTGTTTGGCAAGGGCTTTCAATTCACGTTCTGTTTCAGGTGATTGCCAGCCGTGTTCAGCGGCTAGTGCGATTGCATTACCATGAATGATATGTCGACACCGATTGTTGATATTGTCACAGTTATGTAAGGTGTCATGCAGCAGGTCACTGAGTTGCCAGTCTTCGGTTAATTTTTCAGTGAGTTGTTTGAATGTAAAACCCAGTATTTCATTTTGCATTTTCTCGTAATGTTCATCAGTCGATATCAGGCGGCTGCTAATAAGTTTCTCACTGGCTTGGCTATCGACACAACAAAAAGTCAGTTCACCTATGTTATACAGTAAGGCTGCAATAAAAATTTCTTCAGGAGACTCATCATGACGAGCTTCTGCGATTGCACGTGATTGTACGGCAGCATGAAAAGTGCGTGCCATCAGTTTCATAATATGGGTTTCTTTGTTACCTTTTAACAGGGTATCTATGATAGCGAGTGAAATGCTGATATCGCGTACCAGGTTGAAACCCAGCAACATTACTGCATGGGTAATGGTATTCACCCGTGTATTGGACGGGTTGTAAATATAACTGTTGGATATGCG
>JALXDW010000189.1 GCA_027070385.1 Chromatiales bacterium | reverse complement strand
CACAGATGCTTCTGCACCTAGTGAAGATGTGACGCCGATCTCAGTAGCTCCTGAGGTAGAGGAAGATACTGCACCAGTGGTTATGGTTGTTGATGATTCAATCACCGTACGAAAAGTAACAACACGTTTATTAGAGCGCCATGAAATGAAGGTTGTTGCCGCTAAAGATGGTGTAGATGCACTGGCACAATTACAGGAAACAATTCCTGATATTATGTTGCTTGATGTAGAAATGCCAAGAATGGATGGTTTTGAATTAGCAACTAATATGCGTAATGACGAAAGGTTAAAGAATATTCCAATTATTATGATAACTTCTCGTACAGGTCAAAAACATCGTGATCGTGCCGCTTCAATTGGTGTTAATATTTACATGGGTAAACCATTTACGGAAACAGATCTTATGGATAATATAAATGTTCTAACCGGACAAGAATTATAGTATTGCATTTATTATCCCCCCTAATATGATGCAAAACGAAATAGACAATATACGCATTGCTATTACTTCAGACTCTATCCTTCATCGAAATTATTTACAAAAAACAATGGAGCATAGTGGAATTGAAGTGGTATTAAATGAATCTTTAACTGAAAAGTTTATGCACAAGCTCGATCACATTAAAAGTGATATTGTACTTTTTGATGTTGAAGCAATCGAAGATGAGCATCTGGAATATTTAGATCAGTTATTGGAGCAGTCACGAATACCTATTATTATCAATGATGTATCTGCATTAACTCTAAACGAACCAAAGTCATCATCAAAATGGAATGATAACTTGCTACAAAAGATAGCAGATATAACCGGAAGAAGTAACTGGGACGATGCTGTATCAGATCAAAATATCAAAATTGATAAAACTTTTTCGAGTGATACAAGCCAGAATGAATTAGCGAAAAATGTTTGGGTACTTGGTGCGTCACTGGGCGGCCCCGATGCCGTTAAACGATTTTTATCTGTTATACCAAAAGATTTACCGGTTGCTTTTATTGTGGCCCAGCATTTAGGTGAAAATTTTGTTTCTCTATTAGCGGAACAACTCGATCGTCATACTGAGTTTACCGTCATGGTGGCAAGTTCTGGGCATGTGATTAGGCATAAAGAAGTGCTTGTTGTACCAACAGATGAACAGTTATTAGTAAATCCGATTGGTGCCATTGAGCTAAAAAAAATAACGGGACAGGCTAAATATACTCCCTCAATTGATAGCACCATTGACGATGTAGCAACGCGTTATAAAAAAAGTGCCGGTGCTATTATTTTTAGTGGTATGTGTGACGATGGCGTTGTGGGTTGCGAATCATTAATTAAAAAAGGCGGTCAGGTTTGGGTTCAAGATCCTGATAGCTGTGTGATAAGTGCTATGCCAGAGAGCGTAGCGAAAAAAGTTGCGGTAAAATTTAGTGGAACACCAGAAATGTTAGCTGAGCAACTTGTGTCACTTTATAAAAATACACATTGAGGTCGTAATAATGGCAGATACAAAAGAAATTATTGAAGCGGGAAAAATGAAAGGTGTTGTTCACTGTTTAACAATACCTTTACATAATGAAACCGCAATATTGCCTAATGCTGCAATTGCTGAAGTGATTGGCTATAAAGAGCCAACTCCACTTGATGATGCTCCTGAATGGTTTCTTGGTTATATTGAATGGCGCGATCTTCGGGTTCCCTTTATTTCATTTGAAGCGATTAGTGGAAAAGAAGTTCAGCCAGCAAAAAAGAACAGTCGTATCGCAGTTTTAAATACATTAAATGCAAATGCACAACTACCTTATGTTGCTATATTGGCTCAAGGTATTCCTAGTCTTGCTATCGTTCAGGAAAAAGGGATTGTCGACAAAGATATAGAAGGCCGACCTGTTGTTGGTGCGGTTGTA
>JALXDW010000188.1 GCA_027070385.1 Chromatiales bacterium | reverse complement strand
CCATGAAGCTGATATTGGGTTAAGTTACTTAGGTGCGCGTTGGTACGACCCGACTCTGGGCCGGTTTATGGCTGTCGATCCGGTTGGGTTTAAAGAAACCAATATCCATTCCCATAATCGTTATGCCTATGCGAATAATAATCCGTATTTGTTTGTGGATCCGGATGGGCGGGAGTCTGTAGATTCTGTTAAAGAAAGATTGCGTACAGGTAAAACTTTACGACATCCTGCTGGTGGTAGTAGTTCTAGTTTTCCTGCTACGATGAATCCAGTTCCGGGCTTTTCTCCACCAATGTCGAGTGCAGAACTTGCTGTATCAGCTGCTTCTATCGCGACTGGTGTCGGTGCAATTCGACAAGGTATTAAATGGGGTTTAGGGAAGTTCGTTACAAAGGGGGTATCTAAATCCGCTTCGGAGATGGCAGACGATTTAGCTAGCCAGATTGGGAAAAATAGCGTTGGGTTTAGAACTCCTAACAAAACTGGAAATATTGACCTGCGGGGCAGATCACATTTCGATAAACGGACTCAAACTGAGATACCGATGCCTCACGTACAGACTCGCGATATCAAGGTAGGTCTAAATGGACAAATAAGTGTGCCAAGAAAAACAGAAATTACTAGGTCGGCTACCATTGATCTTATTGGTACGAGCTTGGAGAATAAAGTTATGGATACTATCTCCATTAATTGCACAGAAGATGACTGGATTAACTGTTCGGTATCTGACAACCAGTTTAAGGCTTACGGTGGTCCTGAAAACCTGGAAGAGATATTGAATACGTTTAAAGAGTGGGTTGTGGCTGATGGAGTGAACTGCGTGTAAAAACTATAAGTTGATGTTACAAAGAGTCCAGTAGCTGGAAAAATAACTCTACTTTTGTTTCGTTATTCCAAAGCAGAGTTGATGATTGTTGGCTGTGATATTCCAATGTGGTGTCAATACCTTTTTTCATGCAAAGGAAGTTGATATATTTCAAAGTCTTTTACTGAATCTGTTATTATTTTTGGAAGCCCCTATAATTTAACACCCGTTAAACTAATTTTGCTGCTTGCCATATAAACGACTGTATAAACCGTTATTTTGCATTAATTCGTCATGCGAGCCTTGTTCTATTATATGCCCATCTTCAAAAACATAAACCCGGTCGGCCTGTTTAACCGCACTGAGCCGGTGGGCGATGATTAAGGTGGTTTTTTCTTTTAAAAAATCATGTAACGCAGCGTGTAAATGCTTTTCTGTTTCAGTGTCCAGTGCCGATGTGGCTTCATCAAGTATCACCACTTTAGGCTGGGATAGTAACATGCGTGCAATCGCCAGGCGTTGTAATTGTCCGCCAGATAATCGTACACCATCATGGCCAATGAGTGTGTCTAGTTGTGCGGGTAACTGTTGAATGGTTTTCGTTAGCTGTGCAATGTTGAGGGCTTGCCATATTGCCTGGTCGTCTGTTTCCATACCCAGAGTCAGATTATTTCGTACGCTGTCATTAAACATGGCCGGATGTTGTAACACGGTTGCAACATTGTCTCTGACGATATCCAGGCCAATGTCTGTTATAGGCACACCATCAAAATAAATCATTCCGTGTTGATGTTGATACATGCCAAGTAATACCTGAACAAGGGTGGATTTGCCACCACCACTGGCACCGACGAGTGCAATTTTTTCACCAGCTTTAATATTCAGGTTAACTTTGTTTAAAACGGGCTCTTTATCGCCATAGGCAAAATCAATGTTTTCTATTTTTATTGCGACAGTTTTTTTATTTTTAAATGGGTTTTTATTGTGAGGGTATTGTGGTTCCTGTTGTAGTCCCAGTAATTTATTGATTCGTGCCAGTGCGGCATTGGCAGAAAAATATGCATATTGAATATTGAGAATTTCCTGAACGGGGGAGGTCATAAACCACAAGTAACCGAAAACGGCCATCATTTCTCCAACGGTTAAACTGGAAAACACAACCAGTAACATGCTTAAAGCACGGAACACATCAAAACCAATTAGAAATATTCCAAAAGACAGGCGGTTGGCTGCATCACTGCGCCAGCTAAAAGAAGCGGAGTGCTTCTTTATGTGTTGGGCCTTATCAATAACACGCTGTATATAATGTTTTTCACGATTACTGGCTCGAATTTGTTGAATACCATCGAGTGTTTCAACCAGTGATTGCTGGAATACTTCATATGCACTATTTTCTTTTTTCTTGAGTGTTTTAACTTTTTTACCGAGTACAACGGTAAAATAAATCACCAACGGGTTCATGAATAAAATAAATAGTGCGAGTTGCCAGTGTATTAATAGCAGTATAATTGTAATGCCAACAAGACTCAGTACAGCAATCAGGGCTTTGCTGATAGATGCTCCAATAAACTCGTCAATCGCATTAATGTCTGTTACAAAATGCGAGCTGACGCTGCCACTACCAAGGGTTTCATATTCGGACATTGAAATACGTTGTAATTTAAGCAGTAGTGCATGACGAATTCGGTAAGTCACCTCTTTGGATACAAGCGTGAATTGGCGGGTTTGCCAAACGGTCAGGTACAGGCCAATAATACGCAGTAGAACGGTAACACCAAGTATGGCCAGAATGTAGAGTGTTGGACCATGCCATTGTTGGGGGGTGAAGGAATTGGTAAAGGCAACCAGTGTCCCGGGTTGGTTCAGCAATACTTCGTCAACGAGTAACGGCATTAATAATGGAATGGGAACCGTTGCAATAACGGCCAGTAAGGCAACGATGTTGGCAATAACCAAAACGCGTTTGTGTTCTTTGGCAACATTTAAAATATATTGCCAGTCGTAATGCCTGCTTTTATTAAGCCGATGTGGGGTTACCGTTTTTACAGTGTTGTTTTGGGTATTGGAAGTATGCATCAGCCAGGATATGGTAATAATATAAACAGGTTGAATATATCATACCAGTTTAAAGCTACTCTGGCTGCATGTCACTGTTTATTGCAAGGTATCGGTTCCTGGCGTATAGATAGAGGTTTGGGCATCATTTGACAAATTTTGTTTGTCCATCATTTCAACTAAACTCCGGATAGAGGCATCTTGAGGAATATTCTGAATATTGGAAAACCAGACATCGACTATGGTGTTTGTGACATCCACATCATTGGGAAGTACAGCTGGGCTGCCAACAAAAATCCAGCGTTCACCGTTTTTTGTTTCAATGGTCAGCAACTGTAGTGGTAGAGTGTCCGTTGAATGAGGTTTCATTTTTGTCTCCATGAAAGTGTGTACGCGGTAGAATAATATGCAGCAACTATGCCAAAGAAAATGATCACAATCACTGCATTACGCCATTGCGGGAGTGAGTGTACTTTTTTTGTTGAACAGCTCGCTGATTGGCATCATCAGCAGTGGGCACACCTGAATCCGGGGGCAACGGCTGAACAACGGCTTGTGCGCTATCAACAAAGCCTGACAAGCAATGCTTTGCCTGAAATCTTTGTTGCCCACCAGCAGGGGCAACTGTTGGGATCGGCCACGCTGGCAAAAGAAGACATGGATACCCGCAAATATCTCACTCCCTGGCTGGCGAGTTTGTTTGTTGCGCCAGAAAACCGTAACAATGGAATTGCATCACAGTTAATTGAATTTGTTGTAGACTATGCCAAACAGCAGGCATTTAAAAACCTGTACTTATTTACTGAAGATCAAACCGATTTTTATCAACATCGGGGTTGGTATTTTATTGAGACGGTTGAATACCGCCAGGTTGAGGTTGATTTAATGTGCCGAAAGCTGGTTTAGTAATGAAATATAAAAGAGGGCGCTATGTTAGATGATGCAGCATTAGATATATTATTCCGTAAGGCGCGCAGTCATAATGGTTGGTTGGACAAACCGGTTACCGAAGCACAGTTAAAACAGGTTTATGAACTGATGAAGTGGGGCCCCACCAGTGCAAACAGTTGCCCTGCCAGACTGGTTTTTGTGCAAAGTGAAGCGGCCAAACAACGCTTAAAGCCCTGTTTGCATGAAGGTAATGTCGAGAAGTCGATGACAGCCCCCGTGGTGGTAATTATTGGCATGGATCTGGAATTTTATGAAGAGTTTGATATTTTATTTCCTCATACCGATGCGAAATCCTGGTATGTCGGTAATGAAGCCAAAATCCAGCAGTCCGCATTTCGGGATAGCAGTTTGCAGGCGGCTTATTTAATGTTGGCAGCAAGAAGCATAGGCCTGGACTGTGGCCCGATGTCGGGGGTAGATAATGCCATGCTGGATGCAGAATTCTTTCCGCAAGGAAAAGTAAAATCAAATTTTATTTGTGCATTGGGTTATGGTGATAAATCCAAATTACACCCACGCCTTGCACGTTTGGAATACGAGCGTGTCTGTCAGCTGATTTAGATTGGGTTAAATTTAGATGTCGGTATGTACGATGCCGCAACGTCGAAGATAGGTTTTAAGGTTTGCCTTGGCTTCGCCCAGATTTTTAAAAGGGCCCTGCGTTTCATCTTCGCGGGTATTAAAATACCAGGATGCTTCAATGGTAAAAAAGCGTTTTGAACGGGCAGGAACAGGTGCTGCTTCACCTTGACGAGGCAAATGATGTGAATCCTGTTTTCCCATCGCGATAACTGGCATGACCCTGTCCTGAATATGAAATAACGTTTAATTTTTTGTATTACCGTATGATTGAATTTTACTCAAATTTCGGTTTACTGTCTGTCAGTCAAAACTTACAAATAGGAGTTTTGACGGGTTAAATTTTATGGTATGTAAGTCATTACTCACTGGAATAGACTGTCAATAATGAAGGCCAATTTTTTAAGATGGATGACGCGCTGTCCATTGCTTTCTGATAAAAAACGTTTGGAGTGGTACCCCCCTTTCTGGTTTATGCGTATTAGGGTGATAGCATTAAGTGATGATTGGCGGCATATACGGATTAAATTGCCACTGAATTTTCTTTCCCGCAATCTGGGCGATGGTATGTTTGGTGGTTATCAAACTGCATTGGCCGACCCGATTGCAGCATTAGCCTGTAACCGTGTCTTAAACCGAAAATACAATGTCTGGTCGCGTTATCAAGAGGTGGATTTCCGCTATGTAGGAAACTCTCATCTGGAATTACGCTTTGATTTTGACCCGCAAATAGAAGAGCAAATTCGGTATGACTTAAAAACCAAAGGCCGTAGTACCCCCACGTTTGAATACGGTTTTTATCGTGAAGATGGTGTAGAGTGTACCCATGTAAAAAGCACGGTTGCGATTCGTGCTGCAGACTATCAACCTCAACTTTCATAAATGAAAAACATGAACAATATTCATCCCACTGCCATTATTCACCCAAAAGCGGAACTGGGTTCAGCGAATACCATTGGAGCTCACTGTGTTATCGAAGCCGATGTCGTTCTGGGCGATAACAATCAGCTTTA
This sequence comes from Chromatiales bacterium, assembly GCA_027070385.1. Taxonomy (GTDB): domain Bacteria; phylum Pseudomonadota; class Gammaproteobacteria; order UBA6429; family Thiohalophilaceae; genus SZUA-37. Next base: position 1,211 of record JALXDW010000188.1, on the reverse strand, counting down.
TTCGGGAGCGGTGTTAAAAGACGGCTGCCGGATTGGCGATAATAATATTTTTTACGAATATGCAGTGATGGCCGGTTTACCGCAAGATGTCAGTTTTGACAAGCAGGCTCAAACCTTGGTTGAAATTGGTAATCATAATGAATTTCGCGAGTACACCACAGTAAATAGGGCAACACTAAAAGAAAACGGTGTAACCAAACTCGGCAATCATAATTTTTTAATGGCCCATGCGCATATTGGTCACGATTGCGTATTGGCAGACAATATTGTAATGGTAATCAGTTCTGGCATTGCTGGACATGTGCATGTTGGGCAGGGTGCATTTATTTCCGGTGGGGTAATGGTGCATCAGTTCGTGAATATTGGTCAATATGCCATGATTGGTGGTAATGCCAAAATAACCCAGGATGTTTTGCCCTTTTTTATCACCGATGGCGTGCCGGCCTTTGTTAAAGGAATTAATGTTGTTGGCTTAAAACGTGCCGGTTTTAAAAAGTCGGATATTTCAGAGTTAAAACAGGCCTACCGTATTATTTTTAACTCAGCGAATTCACTCGAACAGATTATGGCGCATCTTTCGAGTATAAATTCCAATATAATCAAAGAGTTATCTTCGTTTATAGGCCGTTCGAAACGAGGTTTCCATCGTACTGAGCGCGATTAGTTCGGGTTTAACGAAAAAGGGTTAAAATTCAATGACCTAATTTACCGCAACAAAAACCGATAAAATAGCAATCAGGGCTTTATTCCGAGCAAACCTACCGCTAGAATTGCCGGTTCTAAATATTCTTATATAATAAGTTGAGACAGTATAGTGGGTGTAGAAGTTAATCCGGAAGTAAAAGGTAAGTCGAGTTTTAATCGCGAAGAGTTACTTCAGTGTGGCCGTGGCGAATTATTTGGTGAAGGTAATGCACAATTACCTCTACCACCGATGTTAATGTTCGATCGTATCGTCAATATTAATGAAGATGGTGGTCAGTACGGCAAGGGTGAAGTCATTGCTGAACTCGATGTTACACCGGAGTTATGGTTTTTTGATTGCCATTTTAAAGGGGATCCGGTCATGCCAGGTTGTCTGGGACTGGATGCTTTATGGCAATTAGTCGGCTTTTATTTGGGCTGGCTTGGTGGACCAGGGCATGGTCGTGCATTGGGTTCAGGTGAAGTTAAATTTACCGGTCAGGTGACCCCAAAAAACAAATTAATTA
>JALXDW010000187.1:5532-6644 GCA_027070385.1 Chromatiales bacterium | reverse complement strand
ATACTGCAAAACCCGTTAAAGGTAATCCAGATATTTTCAAACAAGTCGATATTATGCATCGATGCCTGCGTTCAACCGACCAGGCTTTTGATGAGAAAGCACTCGATACTGTAATTAATGCATTAGGGCATACAGACAAATTATCCAAAGATGATTTTCTATACAGTGAACAGGCTTGGGAGCAAATAAAAAAATACTATAACGATTATTGTACCGACCCTTCTTTTGTGGATTATTTCTGGACTATTCGCACCATGCATGCCCCCTTATTTATACTGGCGCAAATCGTTAAAAACATGCCAGTGGCAAAAGTTTTACACTCCGTCTCTACCGGCTATGCCGGAATGCTGGGAATGATGTTACAACACTCAAGACAGTTACCCTATATCCTGTCTGAACATGGCATTTACACGAAAGAACGCAAGATAGATCTTGCACAAGCCGACTGGATTGCAGACGCAAGCGAAACTTTTGGTACTAGCCTGGATGATGACGTCAGTTATATCCGGCGTTTATGGATACGTTTTTTTGAAGGGATTGGTAAATTAACCTATAACGCAGCCAACCCCATTATTTCATTATATGAAGGCAACCGACAACGTCAAATCGAAGATGGCGCTGAACAGCAGCGCACTCAAATTATACCGAATGGAATAGATATAGAACGCTTCAAGCTATTACGTGACTCACGCTCTGAAAAAATAAAGCCGGTTCTGGCATTGATTGGCCGGGTCGTACCGATTAAAGATGTAAAAACATTTATCCGTGCAATGCGAACAATTTGTAATAAAATTCCAGATGCCAAGGGTTGGATTGTTGGCCCTGAAGATGAAGATGCCGAATATGCAAAAGAATGTCATGCCTTAACTGAAAGCCTTAACCTGCAGGATAATGTTCTGTTTTTAGGTTATCAAAAAGTTGATGAGATATTACAGCAGATTAGTTTAATTGTTTTAACATCCATCAGTGAAGCACTACCACTTGTTGTTTTGGAAGCTTATGCCAGCGGGATTCCTGCTGTTGTTACCGACGTTGGATCATGTCGGGAGTTAATAGAAGGAAATAATGATGAAGATAAAGCCATCGGTCTGGCCGGTCGTGTCGTACAAATT
>JALXDW010000187.1:0-5522 GCA_027070385.1 Chromatiales bacterium | reverse complement strand
CCTCTATAAATCTCTCTGGTTAATTTGAGATGTTCATTTTCAGAATATTCTCCCTTTTGTATGAGGTATATCTCAGCAATTGCATGTGACAAAACTTTTAAGTCAAGTTCATTAATATGCCCATATCTATCGACAAGCACTGGAGAAAAACTAGTGGCAGGCATCGGTTTTGAATTAAGAAAATTACTTCGTCGTGAGAGTTACGCTGGGTTATTCCAGGCTTATGGTTTTGCAAGCATTATCGGTTCCGGGCCCTGGGTACTATCAATACTGGGTGTTATGCTGGTTGGTATTATCAGCCTGGGACTGGTTTTTCCTACCTACCTGATTGTACAATTTCTTGTTTCTGTTACCTACCTGATGGCTGCTTCTCTTATTTTCACCGGCTTTTTACAACTGATGTTTACCCGTTATGTCGCGGATCGATTGTTCGAAAATAAAAGCCATATTATTCTTGCTAATTTAATCGGTGCCCTGACCCTGATTACTTTTGCAGGCGGCATTTTTGGCTTGCTGGTACTTTTTTTATTTTTTGATCAGGATATTTTTTACCGCACCTTAATGCTGTCTGCTTTCATCGTATTAAGTAATATATGGATTGTTGTTGTTTTCCTCTCGGGCATGAAGGCCTATAAGCAAATACTCTCTGTTTTTTTTGTAGGTTACAGTGTAACGGTCATCGCATCAATATTATTGGAAGAATATGGTCTGAATGGTTTGTTGTCCGGTTTTTTGATTGGCCAGTCTGTTTTATTATTTTCAATGCTGACAATGGTGATATATGAGTACCCCGGCAAGCGTTTAATTTCTTTTGACTTTCTTAACAAAAAGAAAATATTTATCAGTTTGGCTTTTACCGGGTTTTTGTATAATGTGGGTATCTGGATTGATAAATTTATTTTCTGGTTTACCGCTATTACATCTGAACAAATTATCGGCCCATTACGCGCTTCGGTTATTTACGATATTCCTATCTTTCTGGCTTATTTGTCGATTATTCCCGGGATGGCTGTTTTTCTGGTAAGAATGGAAACAGATTTTGCCGAGGCCTATAATAATTTTTATACCTCAGTCCGTGAAGGCGATACTCTCGAACATATCGAGTATTTAAAAGATGAAATGGTGCTGACAATCCGTCAGGGGATTTATGAAATATTCAAAGTTCAGGGCATCACTGTTGTATTGCTTTACCTGTTAGGGGCTAAAATATTAATGTGGATTGGCATTTCACCGCTTTACATTCATTTGTTTCAAATTGATATTGTTGCTGTGGGTATACAAGTATTACTGCTCTCGATACTCAATGTTTTATTCTATCTTGATTTTTTAATGATGGCCTTTAGCCTATGTTTGTTATTTGTCTTGTCCAATGCATTTTTTACTTTTATAACCATTGAACTTGGCCCTCAATTTTATGGTTATGGTTTTGCAATGTCACTGGTTTTAACCAGCCTGGTTGGCTTGGCGCTTGTTTCGCGAAAACTGGATCGCTTGGAATATGAAACGTTTATGATTCAATAGCCGGTACGGCTTTTATTTTTTTGCTGGCGTATTCTCTGAAGAAGCTTTTAACTGTAAACGCTGAATACGTGCTTCAAGCCGGTCGACATCATTGCGAAGGGTATCCACGGCTCTAAAAAAAGGCTCCATTTCCTTTCTCTCCGGCAATATTCTAGATTCCTGTAATAAGTATTCAGCGACGTTCTGTTCCAGTGATGCTTTTGCCTGCTGTTGCCACTGTTGTAAAGCACCAACGGCACGGCTGAATTTATGTGTTATAAAATCGGCATTGGATTCCGAAGTGGCCTTTGCCAATAATTGTGCAAGCCGTTCTTCCCAGTCAATATCCAGTTGTTTAAAAAACTGACTGAATTGTTGACCTAACTCCAGCTCACCATCAATAGTAATGTTTTGCTCACGTAAACTCGCTGCAGTTGTATCACCCTGACTCAAATTAAACAGTGCAACCGGTGAGCCTTTTATAATTGTATCGGCTTTTCCTGCATAAGCTGACATCACCTGCATACCGTCACTGTCGACTAATAAATACAACGTAAAATCCCAGCCCTGTAATTCGATAGCAATCACTTTTCCTGCCAGAAGGGTCAGTTTATCTGCGGCCGCTGAGTCCATATGTATATACTGGTTTAAGGCTGTTTCAATCGCAGCCAACAGTGCCATCGTTGCTTCATTGACAGCTTGTTGGGATACTGTTGAGGTTTGTTGCTCTTGTGTCATGACGGTGTTGTTTGTTCCACTTTCTCATGAAGACGAGTCATTGCCGGTTAACTTTGCTCTGTCTGGTTCAGTTCTAATCGTGAAGTACTAGTATAAAGTGTACCCAGGCACCTTATCCATGTTGCTATGCGGGTATGAATCACCGCAAAAACAACAGCGACTAAATTTTATAGCCACGATGCAATGCGACAATACCTGCACTTAAATTAAAATAATCACATTGTACAAATCCGGCATTCTCCATCATTTCTTTTAAGCTATCCTGATCCGGATGCATGCGTATCGACTCGGCAAGATAACGGTAACTGTCTGCATCGTTGGTTATCAGTTTGCCAATAAAGGGTAATACTTTAAATGAATAGGTATCATAAATCGGGTTAAGGGCTTTGATGGTGGGCTTTGAAAATTCCAGTACCAATAATTTACCACCCGGTTTTAATACCCGATACATGGATCTTAATGCCGCGTCTTTATCTGTCACATTTCGCAAACCAAAGGCAATAGTAATAAGGTCAAAGTGGTTATCCGGAAAAGGCAGGCATTCGGCATTGGCCTGTACATAATCCACATTGCCTAAAATACCTTTGTCGGTTAAGCGTTCCCGACCTACATTGAGCATGGAATTGTTAATGTCCGACAAAGTAACCTGCCCCGTCTGGCCAACAATGCGGGCAAACTTGGCGGCTAAGTCTCCCGTGCCCCCGGCTAAATCCAGTACTTTTTGCCCCGGTCGTACACCACTGATTTCAATGGTATAGCGTTTCCAGAGCCGATGAATCCCCATCGACATCAGGTCGTTCATGACATCGTATTTATTGGCAACCGAATGAAAAACTTCGGCCACTTTGCCTTGTTTTTCAGAGCTATCCACCGTTTCATAGCCGAAATGGGTTTTGCCAGAGTGAGAGGTAGAATCAGAATTCACAGACATAATGGTTATCTCGAAATAGGTGAGACGGCATTATAAACGAAATTTTGCCTGTCGGACACGAGCAACACGTCCCGGCGGTGTTTCTGGATAATCCGTTAGTCCTTATTAAACTCAAAGGCATCGGATATGTAGTTTTCTTTTGCCAAACCGGCTGCTTTAAAGGCATCTTCTGCCGCATACACCATCGCAGGTGGGCCTGCCGCATAGACTTCATAACCGCTGAGATCAGGGTAATCCTCCAGTATCGCCTCATGTACCCAACCGGTACGGCCTTGCCAATTATCGTCGTCTTTCGGTTGAGATAAAACCGGGGTATAGCGAATAAGCGGGTTAAGTTTGGTAAATTTTCTCGCAATATCATCCATGTATAAGTCTTCACGAGCATGAACACCCCAAAAAATATGGATCGGACGCTCCATACCTGTTTTTAAGGCATGTTCCACCATGCCTTTGATAGGTGCAAAACCGGTTCCTCCAGCCATAAAAATCATCGGCTTGTTACTTTTTTCGCGGATATAGAAATTCCCATGTGGCCCTTCGATGCGGAACATTTCTTTGACTTTCATATTGGCAAAGACTTCGGTAGTAAATTTACCGTCCGTCACATGGCGAATATGCAGTTCAATGTACTCATCATTATGCGGTGCGTTGGCAATGGAAAAACTGCGGTGCTTACCTTCATCCAGCAGAAAGTCAATATATTGCCCCGCCAGAAACTGCATCCTTTCGGTCGCAGGGAGCTTTAGCTTCAGGTACATCACATCATGATTAAGCTTTTCGAGTGCTTCCAAACGACAAGGCAGTTTTACCACGGGAATATCAGCAGCCGTTTCCGCTTCGCGTGACTCGATAACCAAATCGGTTGTTGCATGAGCCTGACAAAACAGTGCCATACCGTTCGCTTTATCGGCACTTGATAAAGCACTGGGTGCTTCATTATAGGCCACTTCACCCTGTAACAGCTTACCCATGCATTTGCCACACTTGCCATTACGACAACCGTAGGGCAAATGCACCCCCTGACGGATAGCGGCATCTAAAACCGTTTCGTCGCTATTAACGTTGAATTCGTGGCCAGTGGGTTCGATTTTGACGCGATTTGTCATAAACAGGGTTTCTCATTGAGTTCAGGTGCGGCATTATACCTCATGGCCAGCACATAAAAACCCCGAAACAGTGTGTCTATTCTTTTGGCGGGGCAAAAAAAAACGGTGCCATCACGACACCGTCCTTTTTAGTCTTCAAACAAGCCTAGTTACTTTCAATAACACGGCCATGATGCGGCTGAACCGGACGTACATTTTTGTGAATGACGTGGCTGAATGCAGCAACTTGTGCAGCCGATACCGGTACCGTTGTTTGCAATACCATCCAGTTTACATTTTCACTGCAAGGTGGTGTCGTTAAAGAGCCTGAATAGTGATAGTAATTTGTCTTCGCCGGTAACAATTTTGCTACCGTAATACCGGGTGCCAATGCTTTTTTATCACCGGCATGTTCAGGCATGTATTTCCAGAGTTTGGCCAATGTTGGGTTCTCCTTGCCAATTTTAAATAACACAGCAACCACACCAAGCTGACCATCTTTGGCCTGATGTACAAAATGAGCCACCATGTCAGCCGGTTTGCCATTAATCGTGTGCTCAGAGGGGGCATGGAAATGGAATTGCAACAGATTGAAAGTCTTGCCCGCAACCGTGACTGAGCTACCTTTTTTCATGTTAACTTGAACAGTGTGGCCATTGTTTAAAATTTCTTTGGGTTCAGCCGTATAGCTGAATTTAATTTTGCTCAGTTTTGTTTTTGTAGTTGTGCTGATATCAATCGGTGATTGCTTTTTGCCTTCTTTACACATTGAATAACTGTGACTTAAATTGCCCCAATGTGACGGCCCTTCGTGTCCTTCATAACTCCAGTGAGCGCCACCACTGGCAAGTGCCGTACCCATCATTAACATACCAACAGCAGATGCAGTACATACTTGTTTTAAATTCATTGCTAATCCCCTTTTTCCTGGTTCTGTTTTAATATTAATATTCAATTTTTTAAATGCTTTATTTTCTGAGCCTGTATTCTGGCAGAAAAACCTTAAACGAATATTAATCTGACTGTTCTTCTGAAAAAATACCCAACTCATCCCAAATGGTATCAATGCGTTCTTTTACCGATGCATCCATTGTAATTGGAACCCCCCACTCACGTGTGGTTTCTCCCGGCCATTTGTTGGTGGCATCCATACCCATTTTACTGCCGAGACCCGATACCGGTGATGCAAAATCCAGATAGTCGATAGGTGTGTTTTCAACCAGCGTGGTATCCCGTGCGGGATCCATTCGGGTTGTCATTGCCCAGAT
>JALXDW010000186.1 GCA_027070385.1 Chromatiales bacterium | reverse complement strand
GACACCTTAGCCGATAATTTGGCTGCAAGCCATGCTGGGTTTTCAATGGCAGTGGGTAACTCCACCAACAAATCAACATCCCCGCCTTTTAAACTGTCATCCACGCGGGAACCAAATACAATTACGACGGCATTTTCTCCAAATATTTCAGTTACTGCTTGCCGAATTCCTTGGCGTTGTTGATCTGCTATTCTCATTTTCAGCACATTGCTTTATCTTCTAAACTCTTGCTATCACATTAAAACCAACATTTAACTCACCCGTATGGAGGTACAATTCAAAATTTATAACTTTATCGTTTTTGCTGGGTTGCACGATGAAACCGCACCAGCATACGGGTTAACACATAAATAAAATCACTGCCTCAACAAAACTTTTACAAATTCTTTAAAATCATTCAATTTATTGTCAAGTATTGACTTTAGTATGTCTGTGTTTGTCTTTTGATAATCACGTATTGCGATATTCCGAAAACCCACCATTTTCTTTAAGTTTTCACTTAAATCTTCTGGAATGATTTGATGCTTTTCCAACAACTCAAATGCTTCTCTACTTTCTGTTGGCATTCCAAGTTTTCTTAATCGCACTATCCTCATTGCTGCGTCAATAGCAGTCTCACAGGCCCTTTGCAGGTTAAGAATGATTGCGTCTCTACGCATAAAATCAGTGTCAATTTCTTGCTCAAAACCACGATAATCTTCCTCAATGCGTTGCAAACACCGTTCGATACTTTCGGCTTTATTGGCCAGGACGTCGTCAACCATATATGCTGCCCCGGGCTTTTATATCCTCGAGAATACCTTTGCGTGCTTCATTCAAGTGCACATAGGATGAAAAGATGAAATCTTCATATTTTTCCACTGTCATTTTATCCGCACAATAAATTCGTTTCCCTGTGGTGATAACCTGCATTTGCATGACGGTTGATACACTTTTTAAATCCAATAGATCCACATCTTTTTTTATCTTGCTGGCAATGGTTTGTGCAACTTCCCATAGCACCAGCTTGTCGATTTTTGTTTTACACATAATGGCAATATCCACATCACTTGTTTTTGTTTCATATTCGGTTATTGATGAACCAAATATGTATATCGCCAATAAATCGTCGGCAAAATGACTTTTTAATATTTTTTCTATTTCAGAAAATAGGGATTGTTTTTGAATTGTCATTTTTTAGCCTTGTTGTGCACGATTTTTTTAGACTTCCTTTTTCAGTTGTGCAATCTCTTTTTTTAATGCTTCATATTCTTTCAGTTTTCGCTTTAAAAACCTGGCTGTCACCCTTGTTTTTTCTTCTACCCCTTTTGGGGTGAGCATATATAGATACCGGCGTTTGTCCGGGTTGTTTTTAAAGTTTCTGGCTTTAACCAATCCCTTGTCTTTTAAAGCCTGCATACAGTAATTAACTTTTCCCAGGCTGACGCCCATGTGATCAGCCAGTTCCCGTTGGCTTACGTCCGGATCTTCGGCAATTTTTTTTAGTATTTTGTATCGAATTTCTTCTGTCATACTGTTAATGGTAGATCAATTGTTTGTGGCAGTTTTTCTGTCTCAATATTCATTCTGTCTTTTGCATAGGCTTGCAAACGATTATAACAATCCATTAGCAATTGCGTATAACTGCGTGCATTTAAAAGATTCTCAGCAAAATCGTTGGCGTCTTCCATGTACTCATGCACCAATACATTTCTTAATTTTCTTGCTTGCAACCAGGCCTCTACATCTGTGATGACACCGAGTTTTTCAGCCCTGTTAAGTGTTTCTATTTGGCTGCCAGGGGTTTCAGCCATTGATAACAACCACCTGGGAAGTAACTTATCGGCAATGGTATCTTGCATTCGCCCGAATCTTGATATGAATGCTTCCAGTATTTCTGCTTTTTCTGGATTTTG
>JALXDW010000185.1 GCA_027070385.1 Chromatiales bacterium | reverse complement strand
GTTCAAGTCCGATACAACCGGATACCGTACTAAAAGCCCGCCGTCAGGTGGCAGAAATACATGTTGAAGATACTCTGGAAAAATACGTTGTTGATATTGTTACAGCCACTCGGGATATAAAAAAGATAGATTCAAGCTGGGCCGGCTATATCGATTCGCCTGCTTCGCCACGCGCATCAATATCATTGTTACGCGCTGCCAGTGCATTGGCTTATCTTAACGCACGCGACTACTTGATACCCGATGATATAATTGAAGTTGCACCGGATATCTTGCGTCACCGTATTATCCCCAGCTTTACAGCAAGGGCGAACAAGATAACTGCGGAGAAAATGGTTGATAAAATAATTAATATTGTTCCAATTCCTTAATATCCAGGAATGCTGCCAATCGAATATGTTGTTTCACTTTTCAATTAAAAAATTCATGTTTTTTAACCGCAAAAAAAAAGATGATGTGAGCCTGTCTAATGCAGAAATCCTTATGCTGCAAGAAAAATCAAAAAATATTCAGTTGCATTTTGCACAAACCAGCAAATTATCAGATGAAAATATGGCTGGGGATTTACAATCCCGAACTCATGGAACAGGGATTGATTTTGAGGAAAACCAGCCTTACTTTCCAGGTAATGATTCACGCCATATCAACTGGCGAACTTATGCAAGAACCCGGCAACTTTATATTAATATTTACAATGAAGATAAACGCCCCTCACTTTATGTTGTTATGGATCAACGTCGTGATATGTATTTTTCCACAAGAAAACAACTTAAAATAAAACTAGCTCTGAAACTGGCTTTTTATAATATTTTCCATGCTGTCTACCAACAATATACTGTTTCAGGAATGCAAATTAAAACCGTACCACAATGGCACACTGTTTATTCTGGTCAAAGCTCAGTACTGTCCTTTATCAAAGAATTAAACCGGCCTAAACGCAATATTACAGCAGCTAACACTGAACCAGCATTAAATGATATTTTAAGCCGGTTGCAACTTAAAGAAGGTGCAGAGCTGGTTATTATCAGTGATTTTCATGATATGAATGACAATACCATTAACCTGCTTTACCATTTTAGTATGAAAAATAAAATATCACTGATTCAGGTACTTGATCCTATTGAGTTGGCACTGCCAACCAGTGGTAATTTTAGAATAACAGGAGACACGGATTCCGAAGTGCTACAACTTGATTGCAACAACAAAAGAATAACCGAACGCTATAATAATATTTCAACGGAAACATTTTCCCGGTATCAATCCCAATGTCAAAATATGGGAATAAAGTTTACACGTTACCTGACAACTGATGATATTGAATACGAATGAAAGCGATTGAAACCAATAATTATGCCTGGCTCGATATTATAGAGCCGGAACAAATAACCAGCTTTGATGTTTCATGGCAAATACTTCTTATAATACTGAGCGTGGTTATGGGTATTTATTTTATTTCCCGTTATTTCAGGGTGATACTACGTTTCAAGTTATGGTTTATTCACTTACAATTCAAAAAAGAATTAAATGAGCGTGATACAGCTATAAAAATATTACATCTGTTAAAGCTGTCAAAAAATACTGATTACCTTATGCATAATTTCAAGGTAGACGACAAGGCTGTAAAAAATTACCGTTTAATGTTACTTGAAGCCTGCTTCGCAAATACATTACCAACGGAAAATCATATTAAAAATTTACTAAAAACCCCTGTTCAATGGTTATAGATAAATGAATATGGCAGATATCACAGCAATTCATTTTTCACAACCGATTTGGCTATACATTATGTTGGTTTTTATTATCAGCATGTTGTTATCACGCAAGATTTCAATAACTTATTTTCTGCAACGACTGGAATTAAAATACACCTATTATCATCCCCGCTACCTTTTAATC
>JALXDW010000184.1 GCA_027070385.1 Chromatiales bacterium | reverse complement strand
AACCAGAAGAAAATTGATATGGAAAATACCGCGCCCAACTCAGTCACATCAATGATGCTTAATGTCATCTACGCACTCATTCCGGGAATTGTCATCTATGTTATTTTCTTTGGCTGGGGCGTGGTTCTTAATATAACGATTGCCGTTATCACTGCCCTGCTAACAGAAGTATTGATGTTGCAGCTCCGTCATCGGCCTGTAAAACCTTTTATAATGGATGGCAGTGCCGTCGTAACCGCTGTTTTACTTGCATTAGCGTTACCGAATCTTGCCCCCTGGTGGTTAACCTTTATTGGCGTCTCCTTCGCTATCATTGTGGGTAAACATTTATACGGTGGACTGGGCTACAATCCGTTTAATCCGGCAATGATAGGCTATGCTCTGTTACTTATATCCTTTCCTCTTGAAATGACCGTTTGGTTACAGCCCGATAATACTCTTGGCTTTAGTCAAAACCTGTACTACGCCCTGCATGGCACACTGCATAATATTGATATAGATACGATGACCATGGCAACAACACTGGATACAGTTAAAACCCAGTCCGGGTTGGGGCTGTCCTTTAATGCCATACAAACAAATACCCCGCTTATCTTTGGACAATTTGCGGGAAAAGGTTGGGAATGGGTAAACATGGCCTTTTTATTCGGAGGCTTATGGCTGCTTTATCGACGGGTCATTAGTTGGCAAATTCCAGTTGCATTTCTGATCAGCATCACTGTTATGGCCGTACTTTTTTATCCATCAACAGAAACATCACCGCTCTATCATTTATTCAGTGGTGCCACCATGCTTTGTGCCTTTTTTATTGCAACGGATCCAGTCACTGCTTCCACCACACCTAATGGACGACTTATTTACGCTGCTGGCATTGGCATTTTTGCCTATATCATTCGTACCTGGGGTGGTTATCCGGACGGGATCGCCTTCGGTGTGCTATTAATGAATATGGCTGCGCCCACCATTGACTATTACACCCGCCCCAAAGCATTTGGTGAATCAATATGAACGGGAAATTAAATCCACTTATTCAAAAGATGATTATCAGTGCCATTGTGCTGGGTGTATTTTCCATTATTGGCACTGCAATGGTAGCTTTTACATACGAACAAACCAAAGAACAAATTAAGGAAAATCATCGTCAGGCAACCCTTAAAAGTTTGCATCAACTTATCAGCCCGGCTGAACATGATAATGATATCTTTACTGATACCTTACAAGTAACCAATCAGGCGTTGCTGGGCAGTAAAGAACCTGTTACTGTTTTTCGTGCCCGAAAAAACAACAAACCGGTTGCCGCTATCCTCACTGCCATAGCCCCCGATGGTTATACCGGAAAAATATTCCTGCTGGTCGCGATTAAATACAATGGTAAGCTCGCTGGTGTCCGTGTTGTCAGTCATAAAGAAACACCCGGGTTAGGTGACGCTATTGATATTGAAAAATCAAACTGGATATTACAGTTCAATAACAAATCGCTTTCCAATCCTGCTACAGAAAAATGGAAAGTAAAGCGTGACGGTGGTGACTTTGACCAGCTCACCGGTGCAACCATTACTCCACGTGCTATTGTAAAAGCGGTACATAAAGCCTTATTATTTTATAAACAACAAGGTGATAAGCTGTTTGTCACTAATACCGCAGTATCACCGACAAGTCCCGCTGAAAAATAGGTTTATTTTATGAGTGAAACATCTTTTAAAACAATCGCCCAACAAGGCTTATGGGGCAACAATGCCGTATTGGTTCAAATATTAGGCTTATGCCCACTGCTGGGAGTTTCCAATACGGTTATCAATGGTCTAGGATTAGGTCTTGCAACCACATTGACCCTGGTTGCTTCCAATGTTTCCGTGTCCATCATTCGCCACTGGGTACGTACCGAGGTGCGTATTCCGGTATTTGTTATGATC
>JALXDW010000183.1 GCA_027070385.1 Chromatiales bacterium | reverse complement strand
GAAAGGTGTGCGTGCCAATACGATTCGACTGATCCGTTCTCACCGCCATTTGATTAACAGTAAATTTCGTGATGATATACGTTGCCGAAGTTTATTTATTGAATTTTTTAAACAAAGCCATGGTATTACGCATGAATTAAGAAGAATGAACCGTTATGGTGTATTGGCTGCTTATATCCCTGCCTTTGAAAAAATTGTGGGACAAATGCAACATGACCTTTTTCATGTCTATACGGTAGACGAACACACCATTATGCTGATACGGAATCTAAGACGATTCACTGTGCCTGAATTTTATAATGAGTTCCCGCTGGCTAGCGAACTTATCAGCAATATTCCTAAACAGGAACTGATTCTTATTGCCGGTCTCTTTCACGATATTGCTAAAGGGCGTGGCGGTGAGCATGCGAAACTTGGCGCGATTGATGCGACCGAATTCTGTCAACGTCATGATTTAAGTGACTATGACACAAAAATGGTTGCATGGATTGTCGAAAATCATCTGCTGATGTCGACCACCGCACAAAAGAAAGACATCAGTGATCCGGATGTCGTCTATGAATTTGCAACTCAGGTGGGTGATATCATTCACTTAAAATATCTTTATTTACTTACCGTCGCTGATATTCGCGCCACCAGTGACTCGCTATGGAATTCATGGAAAGATTCCCTGCTTCGGAATTTGTATCATGCAACCCGGGATGTTCTGCGTCGAGGCCTTGAAAATCCAGCACTAAAAACTGAACTTGCAAAAGAAAATAAGCGTCTTGCTGTTGAATTACTTCCTGCACAACATGACATCAATCTTGTTGAAGCACTCTGGCAACAATTTAATAATGATTATTTCACTCGCCATACTGCTTCAGAAATAGCCTGGCAAACAAATGCCATTTTAAATAGCAACAAAACACCAGTTATTGATTTTAAACATTCTGAAAAACACAATGTCAGCAGTTTATTTATCTATACCCCAACATTTACCGGCCTTTTTTCAATCATCACTTCTGTGCTTGAATATTTTAAAATCGATGTGATTGATGCGCGAATTATTGAATCAAACCACGGCCATGCACTGGACACCTACCATATACAAAATCAAACTGGTACTACAATAACGGATGAACTCTGTCAGAAAATCACAGATAGTCTGACAGAACAAATTGATTTAAAACAACGAAAAGCACGAAGTACCGAAACCGATTTTATAGGCCGGCGTGAAAAACAGTTTAAATTTCCAACACAGGTTTTGTTCGATGACGACAGCAATGCACATACCACTGTTATGGAGGTTAAATCATCCGATCAAACCGGCATTTTATCGCAACTCGCGTTGATTCTTGACAAGCATAAAATAAATATTATCTCCGCAAAAATTGCTACTTATGGTGAACGTATTGAAGATATATTTAACCTCACCAATGCCCTTGGAGAAAAACTGTCACAACAGGAACAACAAGAACTGCAGGATGCTATTTGCCAGCAGCTTGATAAAACACTCCAACTTTAAAAAGAAGTTCCTTCTGCAATTTCTTCAGCATATGATTCTAAAAGACTGTCAATATTCAGATCATCCAGTCCCAATTTGGCCAGCAAAGATGTACAAAGTGAATCTTTTTTAATTAAATCTGCTTTTGACTCGTATGCAATAAAAACCGAAGCCAGCTTGATAACAACAAGCTGTTTATCACTTGCTGTTTTAATTTCTTCCGGTATCTCTTTTTTAAAATAACGATCCAGAACATCCAGAGTTGTTTGCGGTAAACGTAATTTATCCAGAGTGAGTGCTGTAACTTCTGAACGCTTCAGGCCAAAGGAATAGAATTCCTCGTCTTCAATGGCAATTCTTTTTTCTTTAGCCTGTTCAATCACTTTTTCATACTCATCATCCAGATTTGTACTTAACACAAACCCACCT
>JALXDW010000182.1 GCA_027070385.1 Chromatiales bacterium | reverse complement strand
GAGCATAGTAGGCCCATTCACTGTCATCAGAAAATTTATCCAGTAAAGCCGTTGCTTTGTTAAAGTCTTTTTTACGTAAATAAATATTAGAGAGCAAGTGTAGTTTTTCGTCATTGAAATAATCAGGTAGTGTCGTTGTAATACTGGTAAGTGCAGAAATGGCTCGGTCATAATATGATTTTTTGTAAAACAGTTTGCCTAGATAATAAAAAGCCCGGTCTCGCGTGTGAGCAGGTAATTTTTCTGTTACTAATTTTGTAAAAACGTCATGCGCCTGGTTATGCAGGCCATACGCAAGAAATAATCCACCCTTTAATAGTTCAGGTTCATTGCCTTGTTCGGTAATAGGTTGTTGTTTATCAGCAACCATCAGGTTGGTTAATGAAGAAAAATACTTACTTTGATAAAAATTATAGAGTGCTTCACCGTAACGTAAATTTTTAACCGTTTGTTCGGGCAGCGTTTCATCTGCAATCGCTGGAACCACTACACTACTGATTATCAGCACAGTGGCTGATAGTATTTGTCGAGTATGGTTAATGGTGAAAGTCATGATAAATCTTATTCCCAGACTTTCACTTCAAATTGAGGTTGTTGCTTGACAGTGTTATCGCTTATTTTAAGTTCGACAAACTGGGCTGCACTTGTTTTTTCAATAATGGTTGTTGAACCTTGTTTATAAGGCCGATTGTTGGGACCAATTCCGGTATAATAGGCAACAATTTCGTGTTTACCGGAGGGAAGGTTGCCTGTGTATATGCGTTGCACACCACCACGTTTTAAGGCCTCTATCTCACGTTTGGTGTACAAGTGGTTGGCAACAATTTTATCGTCCAGCCTTACCTGAACGGAATCAAGCTGAAACAGGTTGCCAATGTCAACGGATAAAAATACGGATATTTGAGTATTGGATGGAAATAACAGTTCTTCTTCGAGCATAAACAAATCACGATTCAGATCCAATACTTCTTTCTTCAGATTTTGTATGCGGCTATCGAGTGAGCGTAGTTCGTCAGAAGGTGCGCCACTATTTGTTTGTTCGGCTGTTTTTGCCACGCTGGTTAATAGGGCAAAGCTTAAAACAAGAAATAAAGTAAGTATTTTTTTTAGCATAAGAAGATACCTGTTTTTTTAATACCATAATGATAATAATATTTGTGCTACCCATGCTGTGTAGGAATATTTTTCACCTGTTTTATAATGGGTGAAATCATCATATTCAAATTCAATGTAGCTGACGGATGTTGTAAATGTGCCTTTGCTGAAAAAACCGCTGTCATTTTCAAACATGTGGTAAGTGTATTTTGCTTTTAGTGTTGTATCAGAAAAAGTGCTTAATTCTTTATCACGTGCCATATAAACCATTTCGGCATCAAAGTTATCGCTGTAAAAGCTGGCTTTGTTTTGTGAGTAGAGTCGATAAGAGATTTCGAAAATGTTTTTATCTCCGAGATATTTGTTAAGTCCAATTTCAAAAGTATCACTCTGTATGCCCCATGTATCCGTAAAAAATCGGTAGTCAAACCGAATGGAGCCACGCCAGTCAAAATAAGTTAATGAGCGGAGTGAATAGGCTTCACTGGTACGAGTGGAAGGGTAGACTTCTGGTACATAGGCACCCAGAACCCGGGCAGAGCGATAGGGGTTGTTTAGAAAACCTTTTTCGGCAATCGCCTCATAGTTGAAACTGGTTATCCAGTTCTTTGTCAGAATTTGAGATAATCCCAGTCGGTAGCGGTAACGATTCAAATCTTTATTAAAATCATTGTCACTCCGCTTGACGGTATCAGAAGAAGTTGAATAGCCAATATTAAAGGTTGTCATTCCTCCAAAAAATTCCTGAGACATGTCAATGTTGACCGAATCAGACAGGTAATCACTCTCTTCACTGGTATTGTAAGAGAGTGTGGTGATGGTATCGTTATATAAATAGTCTACTCCGAGCGACACTTCGTCTCTTTTTTCAGTGTATTCACTGGCTTGTGCTTCAACGTCAATAGATGCACTGGTGACGTTATCAACATAGTAACCGGCAAAAACGGAGTAGGATTTATCATTGCCTTTTCGTACCAGCAAGGCTGGACCTTGTGCAGTGACACCACCACCTGAATAATAATGTGTCATAATATCAGCACGATCATCGGCTAGTACCGCTGCATAAGATAGCTGCACGGAGCTAATTAAAAATCCTGAAATAAATGTTAAATGAGTGAGTAATTTCATTTTGTTGAGCAGTTTAATTACAACCACAACCTCCACCAACACTCGTGCCGGCACCATGTGAGCCTTCCCGTACTTCATAAACATGTGAAAAATGATTTTCAATAGAAGGTTCTCTTGCAAAACTCATAACAGGATCAGCCAAGATTTCACGTTCATAGGGTTGCACCCAGGGTTCGAAAGAAGAACATGCCGTTGCAAGTCCGGCCAAAAGGACAATGGGCATTGTTTTTAATAATACTGATTGGCAACATGACATGTTTTTATTCTCTTAATAACTTTCGGATAGTCTGGGCGTATTTTTTTTCATAGCCGGGTTTGTAACCATAAAAAATTTCACGTACCTTGCCGTCACGATCAATCAGCATGGTGAAAGGCATGGCTTTTATAGAATATAATTTGCTGACGGTCTGTGTATTGTCAAACAATATCGGGAATTTAGCACCAAGATCCTGAGCCATTTTGGCTGCTTTGGTTTTATTATTATCAATATTAACACCGAGAACAGTAAATCCGATGTCTTTATATTGATCATACAATTTTTGCAGATGGGGTATTTCAACCCGGCAGGGGTTGCACCAGGTTGCCCAGAAATTAAGCATAATAACCTGGCCACGGAGTTCGGCTAAGCGGATATTTTGTTTTGTCGAAGATGATAGGGTAAAGTCAGGAGCCATATTGTTGACACTGACTGCTTGAGCCGAACTGCTAAGAAACAATAAAAGTACAAATATTTTAGGAATGGAATTTTTCATAATCATTGTTGAGTTCTTCAGTTTAAAAATAAATGGAAAGTCCAAGTGAAATTTCGAGGTTGTTAATAACTTTCTTTGTGCCGGTAATATCCGATTCAAATGAATGTCTCCGTGCATCCATATGGATGGCTAACCAGTCTTTTGGCAATATTCTAAAACCACCGCCCAGAATAGTGGTGCTATGATCTTTGTTGACAAAAGTTGTGTTACCCGCACCGGCAACAACATAAAATGAACTTGTCCAGGCAACACCTTCAAAGGGGAAAAACTCACCCGGGAACAGGTTGTAACCAACGATGACATAGTTATATTCCAGTGTTTCGGTTTCGCTTGGAAATAATCCTCCTGGTAATATTTTACGGAAGGTTGTATCAGATACTTCCGTGCTACCAAAAGCACCCTCAATAAAGGCGCGTTCAGTTATATGGTAAGTTACTCTAAAGCCTGATACATCATTCGAACCAAAGTCTTCCATATTGTATTGCCCGGTATAAAGACCCACTTCAAAATTTTCAGTATCAATTTTGGGGATAACAATATCACGCCGTGCTATTTCCGGTTTAATGACCTGTTCATTTTGGGTTTGTAATTCGCGAGTCGTTTCAGCGGCATAGGTAATGCAACTGATACTGAGAATAATGAGGCCTAAAATTGTTTTCATAGTGTTGTCATTTTTTTAATTAAAAGAAGAAAGAGAAGCCGGCATTAATGTGTGTGTATTCGTCACTGCGGTTATCACCGACCAAAACAATGTAGGTGCTGGCTTCAGCACGAAAGTAAAATCGGTCAGATAAATAAAATTTAATACCAATGCCGGCATTGCCCATATCCAGGGTGCTGCTTTTTGCTGAGACCAGTGAAGTTGATGGTACGTTCTCAAACTTTCCATAACCAACAAACAAAAACGGGCTAAGGCGTGATTCAGGATAAAGCTGCAAATTAAAATTACCCTGATACAGTGTGGAGCTTGAGAACTTGCCAGCAATTTTGGTATAGGCCAGTTCAAATATAATGTTGGGTGTCAGTTTATATCCAACGCGTAGTGTAAAACTTTGTTCACTTTCAAACAGACCACCAGCAATGCCAAATTCAAGGCGACTTTTTATGTAGTCATCCAGCAAGATATCTTTAAAGGATTTTTTTACACCGGCTTCTGTGAGTGTTTTTTCAAGTTGGGCGCGTTCTACCCAACCAATCTTGTTTTTTTCTGTTTGAACTTTAAACCAGTCTGTTTTGCGCTTTATTATTTTAATTTTATTGCCGCGCTGCTCGACAAAAAATACCGGAAAGCCGCTGCCCGGGCCAGTGTGCAGTTCGATATAAGCCTCGACGATTTTTACTTTCTGGTATTCATCTGACTCATCGGTTTCTTTTGCATGAAGTGGTAAAGATAAGGTCATCAGCATAACCAACAGTATATTGAATATTTTCAGTTGGGTTATCATTACGGTGTAATCGGGCTGTTGATCCAGTTAAAGATAATGGTGTAATTAGCATCACCCTTGGTAAAAATATCACCACCGGCATGGCTGCCCACGCTGGAAAAGATGCCGGTAAGCGGTTCCAGTAGTAATTTACTTGATGCCGGATCAACCAGATTGGCAAATGATTTTGCCGAAATAAAATTAGCAGTGAGTTCACTGGTGGTTGTGGCATTGGCATAAATCTTAAACGAGCCACCGGAGCCACCACTGATATTATGGCAGCCAGTGGCGGAACAGGTTTTACCCCCTATGTTGGCATCGAATACAGCATTGACTGAGCCAGTAAAGGTGGTATAGCTTAGAGTTTGAACACCCGTGTTTTCTTTATTTTCAACCTGTTTACAGCTTGTCAGGAATAACAAGCTGTAAACGATGAAAGATAATAAAACAGCGTTGCGTGGTATAGCTTGATACGGCATAAGCTTTCACTTTCTTTTTATTTATTTTTAAGGAGCTGTGATCCAGTTAGCAATAATTGTGTAATTGGAATCCGATACTGACATAACCGCTTTAGTTCCGCCAGCACCATTATCAATTTGTGGATGTACATTACCATCCGTCGACACAGGTTTGCTTAACAGAATATTGTTTGCAGCAGTTGAAGTATCTGAAACCATTGTGGAGGTAATGTTAAAGTCACCTTCCGCATTTCCGGTGAGTACAAACCGGTTGCGGGTAAAGCTTGCATTTGCTGCTCCGGTTGCACCATTGCCACCAAAGGCCTGATGACAACCCGCACATTCACTCATTAAAATGGGGTGTACGGTTGAGTTAAACACCGATTCACTTAAACCGCTTGGAGGTGAACGTAATTCCGATTGTTCAAGTGTTCCATCACCATCGGTATCACCATTAAAGGCGGTATTGTAATATTGGCCACCGAGGTCTATCCATTCGTTAATGACACGACGTTCGGATGCATTGGTCATGCTGGAATGGTCGACGCTTATGGCGGTGATAGCAACATCAACACCATTGATTCTGCGGTCGGGTGCTTTAAGTGCTTTATTATAAAGCACTGCAGCGAGAATACTGCTACGCGCACTACCGACAGAAACAGCCGCTGTTTCCCTGTTAACGATGAGTTCACCATCGTCTTTTATTGTGATAGTGGGCAATCCTGTTGTTGGGTCAAGAATGGGGTCGCCAATCATTAATTCACTGTAAGAAGTAACATAACCTTCACCACCGACAGTGTTGCGCAAGTCTAAACCACCGGTACGTTTGAATTCATCACTTGTACCGGTTGCGTCATCGGCTGTGTTGGCATTGTGGCAGGTGGTACAGCTGTAGGTTGCACCTGCTGCAATGGTCACATCACCGGCAGTAATGGCCGAGCCGGTTGAATTGGTACGAGATGCTTCCCATATTGGTGCCACATGTTCGGGGTAGTTGATAACACCATTAACCGGTTTTGTTGTTGTTAAGCCGGAGTAGTCAATGGTGATATCGGATGTTTTTTGGCTTGCGTTTGCTGCCCATACATCCGTGTGAACCATGTCGGTTTTTAAAAGAGGATAATTGGTTGGGTCAGCATTGAAGCGTGTTTCTGCCATGGTTTCATTGCCGGTACCGGGCATCAAGGTATTTGGATGGTTACCTGCAATGGGGCTGATATTGATTGCGCCACCCCTGCGAGGTGAATGGCAACCATTACAGGTGCGTGTTTCACCAGGTTTAACCTGAATCCAGTTAGTGTGTACCTGGAAAGCGCGACCTTCTGAGTCAACCACATTAATACCAATCGGAGTATCAGCGGGGACTTCGATTTTAAATGAGCCGTCTGGTTCCAACTCGGTATAGCCAACAATTTGTTGCATTTCAAACATGGTTTCACCCATATCATTTTGCCCCATCCCTGACGGTGTTGCCACAGCTTTAGTGATACGGATAAAACGACCGGGGCGGGTTTTATAATTGGCATTGGTTGGATCTTTCATTGCGGCAATATCGGCAACACCACCTGTTTGAGGGATGCTTTCACCTGACATTAATGCAGCACTGCCCATGCGACCACGGCTGTCGGTATCATAAACACTTTTTACATTGAGAATACCAACACCTGCACCCCCATTTTTAGCCGCTAGTGTTGCATCAAGGGTTTTGTCGTCAATACCATTCGGTTTTTCCCGGGCGATTAAGGCAACCGGGCTGCGGAGTACTTTACCGGCCGAACCGATATCAATAATGTCTAAATCGCCTGTGTCGAGATTCAGCATATAGATACCGTATTGCGGTGTGCCTTCAGTTGCCGAAACTTCATTGGTGACAGGATTGGTTTCTGTTGGGC
>JALXDW010000181.1 GCA_027070385.1 Chromatiales bacterium | reverse complement strand
ACGCCATCCCTGACCAATACGCGCTTGGCCACCAATGATCCAATCCAACGGCATAAAAACATCCTTGCCGCTATTGGGGCCATTCATAAACATCATGTTCAGAGGCATATGACGACGACCAATATTGACACCGGCTGTATCCGTTGGAATCAAGGCCAGTGTTATTCCTAAATCTTCCTTGTCACCCAGAATATGGTCCGGATCATAAAGTTTAAAGGCCAGTCCCAGCAAAGTGGCAACCGGCCCGAGGGTAATATAACGTTTGTCCCAGCTAACGCGCATCCCTAGCACATCTTTTTTGCCTTCGAAGTCCTGTTTGCAAACGATACCGTAATCGGGAATAGCCCCGGCATCACTGCCTGCATGGGGGCTAGTCAATGCGAAGCAGGGAATTTCCAGTCCTTTGGCTAATCGTGGCAGGTAGTATTTTTTTTGTTCATCGGTTCCATATTCCAGAAGTAATTTACCCGGTCCGAGTGAATTAGGTACCATCACAGTGACTGCAGCCGAGACGCTACGAGTGGAAATTTTCATGACGACTTCTGAATGTGCTAATGCTGAAAATTCGAGGCCACCAAATTCTTTGGGGATGATCATGCTGAAAAAACCCTTGTCTTTCAGGTATTGCCAAACATCGGAGGGCAAATCGTAATCTTCATGGGTAATTTTCCAGTCATCGATCATGCTGCAAACTGTTGTGACCGGGCCATCAATAAAAGCTTGTTCTTCAGGAGAGAGTTGTGGGGCTGAGACTTTTCGTAAACGTCCCCAATGCGGACGACCACTGAACAGCTCTCCATCCCACCAGACATTGCCGGCTTCTAATGCTTCGCGTTCTGTTTGAGACATGCGTGGTGTTACGCGTTTGAATAATTTGAATATGGGAGTGGTAATCCAGCGTAAACGCCAAAGTGTTGTTGGTGACGATTCTTTCATAGGGTTCCTTTCCAGATCATCAGTATTATTTAAAAGAGTACATAGCTATCTAATAAAGAATAGCGGCAATTTGCAAGGATGCTTGAATTATTTTGCATATTCGGCAAATCTAGAGCGAAAAACGCTTGATTTAGCCGAACATGCGCTTCAATACTTAGAGTCTGGCAGGTTATCTAAGCCACTTCAGCAGACATTGCCAACATCAATAAAGTCAGTCCATCAAGAAACAGACTGATCCCGATCAGCAAACCGACCAGCCAGGCCGATGTGAATGGCCAGCCAATGATAAAAACCGTTGCCAGCAATAATGATAATAATCCGTTAAACAATAACCACAGCCAGCCTGGATACGGTTTAAGTTCCCAGGCAAAAACCAGCCCGGCAAAACCATCAAACAGGAAATAAACCGCAATCATGAGTCCCAATGCTGCACTGCCAGCAAGGGGATGAAACAGGATCAGAAGCCCGACAGCAAAAAAGATAAAAGGCTTGAGCCAGACAACCCAGCGATCCCGAAAGCCATGCCAGGTAATGTAAAAAGTAAACAGGCCGGCCAGGATGAATAACCAACCAATAAACAGCGTAACGGCCATTGCCATAAATTGAGGAAGGATAATGCCCAGTAAGCCAACGATAAGCAGAAAAATACTGATACTCATAACAGACTTGCGAGCCTGTTTGTTCATTATAATATTTAAAGAGTGATTCATTTTATTATCCTCTTTTAATTGTTATTGTCTAAAGCAAACACTTTTACTAATAGTAGCAGTAATGATTATTTAAAGTACAACTCATTTTCTTGATTTGTATCAGTATTTTATAAGTAGAGGGGTTGATAAAGTGATGAGGTGTAACTACATACTGTAAGGAGTACTTAAATTATAAATTTTTCGAATAATGCTGTCATTGTTCGAAAAATAAAATCTTTATTGGAAAAGGTGTATGGATTTTCAAGATTACTACGAAATAATGGGTGTAAAGCGTGATGCGACGCAGGACGAAATTAAGCGTGCCTATCGAAAACTGGCACGCAAGTATCACCCGGATGTCAGCAAAGAAGCAGATGCAGAGCAACGTTTTAAAAGTGTTGGCGAAGCCTATGAGGTACTGAAAGATCCTGAAAAACGGGCAGCCTATGATAAGTTCGGTGAAAACTGGAAAGCTGGACAGGATTTTAACCCGCCACCGGATTGGGATGCCGGGTTTGAATTCAGTGGGGGTGGATATACAGGTGGTGATGCCTCTGATTACAGTGACTTTTTTGAGTCATTATTTGGTCAGGGTTTTGCTCAGGGACGTGGTGGAGCCGGGCGGCAAGGATTTCGCGCGCGCGGGCAGGATCATCATGCCAAAGTATTGATCGATCTGGAAGATGCTTACAAAGGGGCAACAAGAGCCATTACATTACAATCACCTGAACTGGATAAAAGCGGCCATGTGGTTAATCGTACACGGACACTGAATGTGAAAATTCCCAAAGGGGTTAAGCAAGGGCAGCGTATTCGCCTGAGCGGTCAGGGTTCAGAGGGAATGGGGCAGGGACCTGCGGGTGACTTATACCTGGAAATAGAGTTTAACCCCCACAGTATTTATAAAGTAGAAGGGCATGATGTGTATCTGGACTTGCCATTGACACCTTGGGAAGCGGCATTGGGTGCCAAAGTGAAAGTACCGACACCCGATGGTCCGGTCGATCTTAAAATTGCGGCAGGGACTCCCAATGGACGTAAGTTACGTTTAAAAGGGCGTGGTATTCCTGCAAAAACACCGGGTGATTTATACGTGGTTCCTGTTATTACTTTGCCGCCCGCTGATACGGATAAGGCAAAAGAACTGTATAAAAAAATGCAGCAGGAACTACCGTACAACCCGCGTAGTCATATGGGAGTGTAATGATGAATAATAAAACACTGACGGGGATCTTGTTGGACGAGCAAACTGAATTGACGTTAAGTGATTTGTGTCGGGCATGTTCAAGTTCGGCTGATTGGGTTATTGAATTAGTCGAGTACGGTGCATTGGAACCCTCTGGTCGTGAGCAAATTGAGTGGCGTTTTTCTGCAAATAACCTGGCTCGAGCTCAGACTGCAATGCGATTACAACGTGATCTTGACGTTAATCTTGCCGGCGTTGCACTGGTACTGGATTTATTGGATGAAATTAAATTTTTAAGAACACGTTTAAAGTGTACACAATCAAATTTTGATTAAGCGATTTATTTAACAATAAACAGGAGGCAAACAATGAGTATCACATTTCATAACAGAACAATTGAAACAGATGAAGAAGGCTATTTACTTGATCCTGAAAAATGGACACCGGAGCTGGCCGAAGTGCTGGTCAAGGAATATGAAGCTGCTGGTAATAAACCGGTAACAGAAACAGGCTGGTTATTAATTAATTATTTTCGTGATTATTATGATGACCATATGAAACATCCTAGTATGCATCAACTACTCAAAGATCGCGCAAAGAACGATGGCAAGCATTTTAAAGATGAAGAAGCCTATCGTGATTTTTTATACGAGCTTTTCCCTCAAGGTCCTGTTCGGGTGTTATGTAAACTGGCCGGGTTGCCAAATCCAAAACACGAAGTCGAAACCTAAAGTAACTATCAAAGCGATGGCTTGTGATATAACGGGAGATAAAAATGAACAAAAAAACGGATCCACTGGATGCACTTGGTGCTGCTTATGAGAAAATGTATGAGCGTGCAGCGGAAAATTTCCATAAGTTAAAAGAAAAAGGCGAGCCGGTCTTGCATCATCTTATTGATGAAGCAAAAGAAAAAGCGGTGGAACTTGAGGAACTAACAGAACAAGAAGCCGCAAAAGTAGCCGAGTGGTTGAAGCGGGATATTGATGATGCTGCAAGTTATCTCAGTGAGACCGGACATGAACTAAAAGACTGGCTGGGTTATGAATCGGTGATGCTGGAAAGTGCTGTACTGGATTTGCTTTTAAAAACGGCAGACAAAACAACACTGGAACTATTGCAACTTAAAGAAAATAATATGCGCCCGTACAGCTATCACACAGGTGAAATAACGGGGCCGGGGACATTGATTTGTGATAAATGTGAAGAGAAACTTCATTTTTATAAGGCAGGCAAAATACCACCTTGTCCCAAATGTCACGGCACAAGTTTTCATCGATAAATTTTATAATGTGACAGGGTGTGTTTAAACGATTACATCGGGCATGGTTGAAGCATATTCTGTTTCGTTCACGTGTTCCATATCCGTTATGGAAGAAGGTTCTTGAATCATCCCCGGTGTTGTCGTACCTAAGTAAACGTAAGCAGCATCGTTTGCGTAAACTGACCAGTTTGTTTCTACACGATAAAAAATTTACAGGTGCAAATGACTATGCAGTAACAACCGAAATGCAGGTTTATATTGCGGCACATGCATGCTTGTTAATTATCAATCTTGGTCTTGAATATTTTGATAATTGGACAGAAATTATTGTTTATCCCGATGCTTTTGTCGTTAAACGTGAAGAGTTTGATGATATAGGGCTGCTGCGCGAGTCACGGAGAACATTGGCGGGTGAGTCATGGGAACGAGGCCCGGTTATTCTATCCTGGATAGATGGCGCGACCCTGAATATCATCGTGCATGAATTTGCGCACAAGCTGGACATGCTAAACGGTATTGCAAACGGGATGCCACCGCTGCATTCCAATATGAGTCGTTCTAAGTGGACGGCTGTTTGGTCAAAGGCTTATGACAAGTTTCAACGGAAGGTTCAGCATCATCATCATACTTCAATAGATCCTTATGCGGCCGAAAGTCCTGCAGAATTCTTTGCTGTTTTAACGGAAGTTTTTTTTATACAACCGGGATTGCTTTATAAAATCTACCCCGGCATTTATCAACAGTTACATTTTTTTTACCGGCAAGATCCTCTGCAAAATGTTTTACTTGCGGGTAAATGACAATCCAGCATAAGGGGCAATGTGCATCTAATATGCTTTCTTAATAATTAAAGTGTTCATTGACTTCTGCACTGATAAGGGATTCCCCTTTTTGTGCATACCATTTATTCAGACCTTGCCAGATATCTTCAGCCGTTTCAGCGTACCAGAAAAGATCCCTGTCTTCTTCATCAATCACACCTTCCTCTACCAGAAAGTCAACATTAAAGGCTTTTTCCCAGAAAGCTTTACCAACCAGTACAACAGGGATAGGTGTTATTTTTCGTGTTTGTATCAGTGTGAGAGTTTCAAATAATTCATCAAAAGTACCATAGCCACCCGGAAAAGCAACGAGCGCACGAGCACGCAACATAAAGTGCATTTTCCTTAATGAAAAATAATGAAATTGGAAACAAAGTTCCGGGGTCACGTAAGGATTAGGGTATTGTTCTTTTGGTAAAGTAATATTTAAGCCAACGGTTTCACCCTGTTCATCATGTGCGCCACGGTTAGCCGCTTCCATCATACCCGGTCCGCCACCGGTCATAATCACCAGACGTGAATCAGCCGGGCCATCACCGGAAATTGTTACCAGGCGTGAAAATTCACGGGCAATATCATAATAAGGGCTTTTAGCAAGAATACGTTCAGCAATGGATAATTTTTGTTTGATTGTTTTATTTCGGGGATCCTTTGCCAGCTTTTTTTGCAATGTTTCAACTTTTTTTCGGGCAACAGACGGTTCGACAATTCGGGTACTACCAAAAACAACAATGGTGTGATGTATACCATGTTCTTTTAAAAGTTTATCCGGTTTTAAATAATCTAATTGAAGACGGACGCCACGGGCCGTGTCACTGTCAAGGAAATCGACGTCTTCAACCGCGGGAATATAAGAGGGGCTATCCATTATTTTTTGTATTTTGACCGGGCATTCCGGATCATCACACGGTGATTTCGGTTTTTCCCAAGGCAGGGGTTCTTTTCGTTCCTCCTGCGGCATGGATGTTGGCTGATTTTTTTTGTCGCTCACGTTGTTCCTTTGGTTTTAATGATACCGCTGTTTATACATTACATATTAATAAGCATGTGTACCCAGATACTGCCTGCATAACCCAGTGCAATGGCCCAACTCCACTTCATGTGTGCAAAAAAAGTATACATCCCACGGGCTTGCCCCATTAACGCGACACCTGCTGCTGAGCCAATCGATAACAATGAGCCACCAACACCGGCTGTTAATGTGACGAGTAACCATTGCCCGGTATTCATGTCCGGGTTCATTGTCAGCACCGCAAACATTACTGGAATATTATCAACAATTGCAGACAATATCCCCACCAGTATATTGGCATAGGTTGCACCCAGACCTACATACATCATTTCTGAAGTGATAGCTAAATAACCGATGGTTCCCAGCCCACCCACTGCAAGTACAACACCGTAAAAAAACATCAGAGTATCCCACTCTGCGCGCGCCAATTGCGAGAAAATATCAAATCGTCCTGGTTCATTATCACCATTGGCGTTAGGGGTGGTGACTTCTATACTGGCATCATCGATATGTGACTGAGGCATATGATTCAAGTGACCAATACGGCGCAAGTAAAAGCCATAAAATTTCAAAACACCGAGCCCCGTCATCATGCCCAGAACGGGTGGTAAATGTAAAAAGTTATGGGCTGAAACCGCCATACAAATAGTCAGTATAAATAAACCGATAACAACGAAGCCGCCTTTTTTTATCACCACCTTTTCAGTAATGGCTTCGGGAGTGTCTTTCGATACAGTAAAAGACATAATCACAGCAGGGATAAGCCAGTTCACTGCGGATGGAATAAACAGGTTAAAGAATTCACTGAACTGGATAATGCCTTTTTGCCAGACCATTAGAGT
>JALXDW010000180.1 GCA_027070385.1 Chromatiales bacterium | reverse complement strand
GATCCGGTTGTTATAGATATGGATTTTGAAGAACAAATTCCGTCTTCAGTGAGTAGCTATTTGCTGGATTCGTTTTTAACTAAATCGCTATCAAGTTACAGTGCGTGGACAACACAGGGCTCTGAGCATGTTTCGCCGGGTGTTTTTATTTCACAGGGCATGCCACCTATCAATGGTATAGCGGCCATGATGAATGGAAACTGGCGCTGGCAAAGACCATACCAGCTGAACATGAATTAAGATGTAAGTATTATGAATGATATAACAATGAGAAGAGCAATTAAATGGACTGCTTCTTCTAAAACAGATGTGGGTTGTGTGCGTGAGATTAATGAAGATTCTGTACTTTCTGATACATCGTTGGGGCTATGGGCTGTAGCAGATGGAATGGGGGGATACGAAGCGGGTGATGTTGCAAGTAATATGATAGTTGAATCCCTGGCTGAAATAGAAAATAAAAAATCACTGGCAGATATTGTTGATACAGTTGAAGATAAACTGATAGAAGTGAACACGCATATCCAGGAATATTCAGATGTCATGTGCAACAACCAGACAATGGGAAGCACGGTTGTCAGTCTTGTTATTCGCGGCAGGTTAGGTGCCTGTTTATGGGCGGGTGATTCACGATTATACCGGTTTCGTAATGAGTCTCTGCAACAGTTGTCACAGGATCACAGTCAGGTAGAAGAATTAATAGAACAGGGTTTTTTAAAAAGAGAGGATGCCGCTGCGCATCCTGAGTCAAACGTGATTACCAGAGCGGTAGGTGCTTGCGAGGATATATTTGTTGCATTAAATGTTTTTAGTACGCAAATAGGTGATACCTACCTGTTGTGTAGCGATGGCTTGCATAACGCTGTATCAACAGAGGAAATCGTTAATTGTTTGAAGGAACCGGACGTAGAGCAAAGCACGCAAAAACTGCTTTCACATGCACTTGAAAATAATGCGTCGGATAATGTTTCAGTTATTGTGATAAGGGGTGAGGCTGACAGGGTTACAAATACGGCTTAATAAAGTGATGGCCATAAATTAATTATGAATGAATCTGATAAAAATAAAACGCGAATAAGAAAACCGGCAGCAGTTGTTGCGGGTGATGAACGTGATACGACACGTGTCGTACAGCACAATAAAACGCGCATTAAGAATAACGCACAGCCGCGAGGTGATGCGACACAGTTTCGTTCTCCACAAAACACACTGGCACGGGCTGATGCTCCACAGGCTAACAGGCAGCCGGCATCGCATGCCTATTCTTCTGACAAACAGGCTGGTGGACATCATGGTGTTTTAAAAGGACGTTTTATTCTTGCCAAGGTCATTGGCTCTGGTGGTATGGGGGTTGTCTACAAGGCTAAAGATCTCCTGAAAGTAGAAGCAAAAGATCGTGACCCATATGTTGCTATAAAAGTATTGAGTGAAGAATTTAAAACTCATCCTGAAGCTTTTATTTCCCTGCAACGGGAATCCAGAAAATCACAACGAATTGCTCACCCAAATATTGTAAACGTATTCGATTTTGACCGAGATGGTGACGTTGTCTTTATGACAATGGAATACATGGACGGTCGGCCGCTTGATCAAATGATTCGGCAATACAAGTCTACCGGCTTACCAACAGAAGATGCCTGGAGTATATTAAAAGCCATTTGTTCCGCATTAATCCATGCACATGCCATGAATATAATTCACTCAGACTTTAAGCCGGGTAATATTTTTGTCACAAATTCCGGTGTTACAAAAGTTTTTGACTTTGGTATCGCCCGGGCTGTTGCAAAGGTTACAGGCGCAGATGGGAGTTCCGAAGATCGCACCGTGTTTGATGCGGGTAACCTTGGCGCACTCACTCCGGCCTATGCCAGCCTTGAAATGCTTGAAGGTAAACAACCGGATGCGCGGGATGATATTTATGCGCTTGGTTGTATTG
>JALXDW010000179.1 GCA_027070385.1 Chromatiales bacterium | reverse complement strand
GTTTCCCTGATGGGTTTCCATACCGCCCCGCTGCGGGGAAACAGGATTTTTTTACCTTTTTTGTCCGTACTGCCGTAAGCGTAGTTCTTGATTTCACTAGTGGAACAACGCAAACCATCGTACATGACATTATCGGCTCCAGCCGGAGAACGGATAACTACAGTAAAACGCACCACATAGTCTTCTCCGAACTGAATACTTTTTTCATCCACCAGGTACTGGTAGTTACGATAGGCCGGAGGGCCCTCGACTTCTATCAGATTGCTATCTTGCGGATAATCAGGAATAGTGGTCTTACCTTCTTTCCAGACATAATCTTCTACATCATTATCCTGGTATTCATAGCCATGAAGTTTGTCCCAGACATCAGCCATTACAGTGCCTGCCAGCAAGAAAAAAGAACACAGAGCAATTGAGAAACGGAACATTTGTTTTAAATATATAGGCATATTTCTAAACTTTAGTTAATTATCATAAATTTGGTATAGATATCTGGTTTAAAAAGCTGAATAATTGCTTTACCATTAGCCTGTGCAACATTACAATTTCAAAACACAAGCTGTTACGATTATCCTAAATAAATCAGTTGAAGTGTAACGAGTATGATTTATTTAGGATTATACATGAATTTGGGCAGACAGAGCTATGACAGATAAAAACACGGCTAAATCCGATGATAAATCCGAATCCTTTGACTTTGAAGCCTCATTAAATGAGCTCGAAAAACTGGTAGATGCCCTGGAAGGCGGCGATCTGACACTGGAGCAGTCTTTAAAAGATTTTGAACGGGGCATCAACCTGACCCGAGCCTGTCAGACAGCTTTGACAGAAGCACAGCAGAAAGTTCAGATTTTACTGGAGAAAAACGGTCAGAGCAGTCTGGAAGATTTTGATCCCAACGCTTAACTGTACTGTATTTAATGTTTTTTAATACCCTGTTGCCAATTGCCTGAAAATTTATACCACTTTTAAAAGTTGCTTATTACGTGCCTGCTGCCAGCCCTATCAATAATACTCTGAAACCCTTAATGCACAGCTACCGTCAACAGGTAGACAAAGCACTGGAACAGCTCCTGAATAACACTCCGGATCGGGCTGCCGAACTGCATCAGGCCATGCATTATAGTGTCTTTAACGGCGGCAAACGGGTACGTCCGCTGCTGGTATATTTAACCGGCCAGGCACTTGGAGTACCCTCTGCACATCAGGATATGCCGGCCTGTGCCGTTGAATTTATTCACTGTTATTCCCTGGTGCATGATGATATGCCTGCCATGGATGATGATGATCTACGCCGCGGACAGCCTACCTGTCACAAAAAGTTTTCTGAAGCCACCGCTTTACTGACCGGTGATGCCCTGCAGACCCTGGCATTTGAAACCCTGGCAGAAAACAGTCTGCTTAACGATACCCAGAAACTGGCCATGGTTAAAACTCTGGCTCAGGCCAGCGGTATTGCCGGAATGGCCGGCGGCCAGGCCATTGATCTGGCCGCTACTGGCCAGACCCGAAGCATGACTCTGAAAGAACTAAAAACCATGCATGAACACAAAACCGGCGCCTTAATCCGCGCCAGTGTTCAACTGGGCGGTTTATGTCAGGCCGATATATCTACGGATACTTTAAACGCACTGGATCAATACGCCAGAAATATCGGCCTGTCGTTTCAGATCAAGGATGACATTCTGGACATTGAATCTGATACCAAAACCCTCGGCAAACAACAGGGCGCCGATATCAGCCTGAACAAAGCTACCTACCCCGCCCTGCTGGGGCTGGACGGTGCCAAAGCCATGGCACAGCAATGCCATGAACAGGCACTGGATAGTCTGAGTGGGTTTGATGAGCGAGCCGATCCGCTGCGCTGGCTGTCGGAGTATATTATTACGCGGGAGTATTAGCGTTCAGCGTTCAGCGTTCAGCGTTCAGCGTT
>JALXDW010000178.1 GCA_027070385.1 Chromatiales bacterium | reverse complement strand
GCATCTATGCTGTAAAATACCGCCTTTCACCTTAACCCAAACAAGAATATTTATTTCAGATGTCAGACTTTATTCAGGAAATGCTCCGTCGTCGCACATTTGCGATCATCTCCCACCCCGATGCGGGTAAAACAACGCTCACTGAAAAATTATTGTTATACGGTGGTGCGATTCAGTCTGCGGGAACAGTCAAAAGCCGTAAAGCGGATAAACATGCCACTTCTGACTGGATGGAAATGGAAAAAGAGCGGGGTATTTCGGTTTCATCCGCGGTCATGCAGTTTCCGTATCGAGACAAAATTATTAATCTTCTGGATACTCCTGGCCACGAAGACTTCTCTGAAGATACCTATCGCGTGTTGACCGCAGTGGATTCAGCCTTAATGGTCATTGACGTTGCCAAAGGTGTTGAAGAACGAACGGTTAAATTAATGGAAGTTTGTCGTTTACGCGATACCCCCATTTTAACCTTTATCAACAAACTGGACAGGGAAGGTCGGGAACCGATTGACCTGCTTGATGAAGTTGAAAGTGTTTTAAAAATTGAATGTGCACCGATTACCTGGCCAATCGGTATGGGTAAACGTTTTAAAGGGGTTTATCATTTATATAAAGACCGTGTTCATTTATTCAGTGCAACCCATGGTGGAAAAATTAATGTTGGTGAAGTCATCGAAGGCCTGGATAATCCCCGGCTTGACGAAGTACTTGGTGATATGGCAACTGAACTGCGTGAAGAAATTGAACTGGTACAAGGTGCTAGCCACACTTTTGATAAACAGGCCTTATTGTCGGGGAAGCAAACACCGGTCTTTTTTGGTTCTGCAATCAATAATTTTGGTATTGATGAATTACTGGAATATTTTTCAGATGAAGCACCTGCTCCGTTACCACGTGAAACCAAAGAACGTATTGTGCAACCGGATGAAACAAGCTTTTCCGGGTTTGTTTTTAAAATACAGGCGAATATGGATCCATCACATCGTGACCGGATTGCTTTCTTACGCATTTGTTCGGGGACTTATGAAAAAGGCATGAAGATGCGTCATGTACGCACTCATAAAGATGTCAAAGTAGGGAATGCCATTACTTTTATGGCCAGTGAACGTGAGCATGTTGAGGAAGCTTACCCGGGTGATATTATCGGTTTACATAACCATGGTTCCATTCAAATTGGTGATACTTTTACTCAAGGTGAAGAATTAAAATTTACCGGTATCCCTAATTTTGCACCGGAACTTTTTCGACGAGTGCGGCTAAAAGATCCACTTAAACTGAAACAATTACAAAAAGGTCTGGATCAGCTCAGTGAAGAAGGGGCAACCCAGGTCTTCCGTCCATTAAATAATAATGATGTCATTGTTGGTGCAGTGGGTATACTGCAATTTGAAGTGGTCGCTGCACGTTTGAAAACTGAATACCGGGTAGAATGCAGTTTTGAGGCGGTGAATGTATCAGTGGCCCGCTGGGTGGAATGTGATGACCCTAAAATGCTGGAAGATTTCAAAAAGAAAGCCGCGGACAATCTTGCACTGGATGCGTCTCAAAGCTTGAGCTATCTTGCACCGACCCGGGTTAATCTTGATTTAACCATTGAACGCTGGCCGGATGTCCGTTTCTTTGCGACACGGGAACATTGACCCGCTATTATCTTTTGAAGGAAAGGAGCATTAGCTCCTTTTTTGTTGAAAATCAAAAACTTATAATTTATTTTCTGTCGTGTCAACCCATTTGCTTTTTCTGCACCTCGCCAAAACGGTCATAGTATCTTGCTGGATATGGCAACTTCTGCCAGTGCTGGCTCCACCATCAGAAAATGTATAGAAAACTGCGCAGAGTTGCCAGATGGGATTGCAGTTGATAGTGAAGGAGCATATATTAAAGATCCCACGCAAGTCGAAAAAGGGACTATTCTGCCTTTTGGTGGTGCTAAGGG
>JALXDW010000177.1 GCA_027070385.1 Chromatiales bacterium | reverse complement strand
TATGCAGTTAGCTGGTCGTGTAGCAAAAGGTATGAATAAAGGATGTATTGCCTGTCATAAATCCGCTTCGGGTAACGACCTTGTTTTTATTCATAATAAAGAAGCAAATGCAGATATAACAATTTTAAAATAATGAGCAAAGTCTTATCTTAAAGTATACCCCGCACTATTCTGGCGGGGTTTTTTATATTATAAGGAGAGAGTAGCTTGTTTATTTGCTGCTTTGTGCAAGATATGCTTCCAGCTCCCGGCCAAACTCTTCTACCTTGTTCAGAATTTTTAATTTCTCTTTATCCTGTTGAGTTTCGTTTCGCTGTTGTTCAATTTCTGCATAAAAGTTTTTAAAGTTAAGAAAACCGGATTCACCCTTAACGAGTCTGTCGTGACAGTGTTCTATCCATTGTGCCAGTTCATCTTCGTTTAGTGTTTCAGGATAGTTACGTGCGCGGTAACGAAATAACATTTCAGGTAAACGCTTGTCATCAAAACTCCAGGTTTGGTTGCCCAATTCGTCGGGGGCGGTATTATGAATGGCTTGCATTTGTGTTTTGTCCCGTTGAGAGAAGAAGCCACCGGCATAAATCATCAGGTCGGGATCTGTAACCGGTTCATATTCACGTGGTTCAAAAATTTTGCTGATCTTCTGCTGAATTTCCTTGCGTGAGTTAAGCAGTGCCTGACGGTTTTGCATACAATTCATCAGATCGATATTAAGTCGTTTGGCGGTGTCGCCAGTCAGTGTTGAAGTGGGTGCAATCGCCGGGCATTTGTTGATCAGGATTTGTTTTAATGCCGGGCGTTCTGCTCCTTCCGGTAAGTCTGCGACAGCCGTATAGAGTAACTCACGTAACTTATTGGCACCAAGTTCAAGTAATATAGCTGGTGATTGACTCAGGTCAAAGACGATGATGCTGTTTTTATTGGTTGGGTGGTTGGCAATCGGTGCCACCATGCGGGTATTGCCGTGGTCACTGCCGTACATACCGGAAGTATGCAGGAAAGGCGTCATTTCTTTGAGGTCAATGTATTTCAGGACTTCATTTTTACGTCGCAGTTTATAAAGAAAATTATAAAGTTTGGGCTGCTTGTCTTTTATTAGTTTGGCTATTGCAATGGTTGCGTAGACATCGGAAAGTGCATCGTGTGCCTGATCATGAGCAATGCCATTGGCAACGGTTAATTCGTCCAGTTTAAAGCTGCTACGTTCGGCATCCTGACGCATTGGCCAGACAATACCGTCCGGGCGTAAATCACGACAGGCACGTACCATGTCAATAATGTCCCAGCGGCTATTTCCATTTTGCCATTCACGGCTGTAGGGATCGAATAAGTTACGATAGAGGGTATTGCGTGTGACTTCATCATCGAAACGCAGTGAGTTGTATCCCACACCACAGGTACCCGGTTGTGACAGCTCCGTCAGAATACGGCCGATAAATTCAGTTTCGGGCAAGCCGTGTTCCAGTGCATATTGTGGTGTGATGCCGGTAATTAATGATGAAACAGGGTGAGGCAGTGTGTCGGGAGCGGGTCGGGCAAAAATATTTAATGGTTCACCAATGATGTTGAGATCTTCATCAGTGCGAATGCCTGCAAATTGTACCGGGCGATCGCGGAGGGGATCGATGCCAAAAGTTTCGTAGTCATGCCAATAGATAGTCGTGTTTGTCATACCGCTGTTCCAGAAAAATAATAGGCACGATACCACATATAGAAAACAAACGCTGAAAGGGAACAGGTTGTGTTAATTTTATTATGAAGACAATTTTGGGGATATTAATTCAGTATATTCCCGGTTCAGTAATTGGCTGTCACCTAAATTCAGTTCAAGGAGTCGGTGCAAATGAGTGGCACTATCAACATCAATATGAATTGTCTGAAAACCCAACACAGCTTCATCATAATGCTTCAGCATGGCCTGAATGGTAATTTCAACATCGTGTTTGGCAAGCACCAATGTAATTTCGAAGTGAGAATGATCGGTTTTTTTCCATTTTTGCGGGCGAGCCAGCTTTAAACCTTTGAGAGATATATCAATCAGTTCAGTGTGCCAGATTCTTTTTGTTTGCGGGTCTTCTACCAATACTTCAACATCAAAGGGAATACGTGTAAATCGCCGGTTCTCCATTGGGTTGTCCCCCTGCTAATGAGATAATGATTGGAAGTTATTCCAGGTAGAATTGCATTTTGACATTACCAATTTGAATAATGTCATCCGGGTTCAGCTTGGTTGTTTGTTCTGTGGGTTGAGAGTTTATTTTCAAAGGCAGTTTGCCTTCAAGTTGAGAGATATAGTAGCCATTTTCACGATGAGCAATGACTGCAGTGGCTAATCCAGGCTTTCCCAAATTGGTCATTGAACGATGCAAGCTGAGAGTTTTACCCAGATTTTGTCCTGACATAATCTGCAACCAGCCATCGAGTTTCTGTTTGGTTGCTATCGGGGCTTCCACTTCCGGTTCAGCGATAGCAGTTGCTGCGGGTTGGGGAGTGTTATCCAGGGTGGCATCCACCTCATTAATGGCCTGTAGCATGTCCTCTTCGGCTAACTCTTCGAACGTATAAGTTAAGGTGTGTTTGCCAATTTGAATACTGTCCCCGTCTTTTAATTGTCGGGTTTCAATTTTTTCCTGATTAACAAAGGTGGCGTTTTCCTGTGACAAGGCTTTAATGCGCGATGTTTGCTGTTCGGTATCAAGCTGGCAGTGTTGTGGCTCGATAGCCAGAGTGTCAATATGGATATCGGATGCAGGGTCACTGCCGATGATCATACTACCGGAACGAATGGGAAATACTTTCAGTAATTGCCCTTTAAATGAAAGCGTCAGTTTCGACACTAATGACTCCTAATTTTCGCTAATTATATGATTATAGTAGTTATTCTTATGGATTATAGCCTGCATTTCAATTTTCGGACACGCTTTATCCACCTTTTGGCAGAATTTTACTACCGTTTATTCGTCCGTTGCTTTTATTTCGTTTTTGCGAGTGCTGCTTGTTTTCCAGTTTGGGTCAATATGTACAGTTTTCACCGTATTGCGTGTTGTGTGTACAATTTCCATAGGATGATCGGCAATCAGCATACTGGTACCGGGTTCGGGGATGTGTTCCAGATATTCAATAATGAGCCCATTGATTGTTTTGGGGCCATCGGTAGGTAGTGACCAGTTGAGCAACTTGTTCAGGTCTCGGATGGTCGCACTGCCATTTACCAAAAAGGTGCCATCTTCCATCTGATGCACATCTTTAATACTGGCTGCCGGATCGCTGGTAAATTCCCCTACAATTTCCTCAAGAATATCCTCCAGAGTGACAAGACCTTGAATATCCCCGTATTCATTGACGACTAATGCAATACGGTGTTTTTCCTTCTGAAAATTGAGTAACTGGGTATGTAATGGTGTGGAAATTGGCACAAAGTACGCTTCACGAATAATACTTCTGAGAGCATCTTTATTGTCAGCTTCTTCCTGAAACAGGTTAATGACATTACGCACATGGATAATACCGATAATATGATCAATATCACCGGCATAAACCGGTAAGCGGGTATGTTGGCTATTGGCGAGTTGTTTTTGAATTGTTGACCAACTGTCTTCAATGTCAATTCCTGTGACTTCATTGCGTGGAACCATAATATCTTCCACCGTGACTTTTTCCAGATCCAAAATGCTTAACAGCATGCGCTGGTGTTGCTGGGGAATCATTGAACTGGCTTCATTGACAACGATGCGTATTTCGTCACTGCTCAGGCTGGTTGAAGATTGTTGTTGAGTGGGAATACCCATTAAACGGAACAATGCCCGAGTAATTTTGTTAATAACCCAGACAAAAGGGGTTAATATCTTTAGTAAGGGTTCCAGTACGTAGGCAGACGGTAAAGCATATTTTTCGGGATGCAGTGCAGCCAGCGTTTTAGGGGTGACTTCAGCAAAAATAAGTACAATGCCCGTTAAAACAAAAGTTGAAACCCAGGGGCCGGCATCATCGAGCAAGCGGATCCCTATGATTGAGGCAATGGTTGCTGCAAGAATATTAACAAAGTTATTACCCAGCAGAATCATGCCGATAACCCGTTCCGGCTTTTCGAGCAGACGCAGTGCTTTTTGCGCACCTTTGTGTTTTTTATTGGCCAGGTTACGGAGACGGTAGCGGTTCAAACTCATTAAACCTGTTTCGGAGCCGGAAAAGAAACCTGATGCGAGAATGAGAAAAACGAGTATGCCAAATAGCATACTTAAAGGGAGCGTGTCCAAGGAGGTTATGGCCTGTGTGGTTAATATAAGGTAAGTTTTAGGAATTTATCCGTCACTGTCAAGCAACAATCAAAATTAATCGCGTTGCAATATGACCTGTAAAACAATACTGCTACCAAAGTAGGCTAACATTAACAGTATAAATCCCCCTAATGTCCAACGAATGGCAATCTGACCGCGCCAGCCAAATTTCCAACGCCCCCATAGCAAAATAGCAAATATAAACCAGGCAATGGATGACAGGATAATTTTATGGGTGAGGTGCTGCTGGTGAATATCTTCAAGATAGGGGATACCGCTTAGCAGGGAAATGCTTAACAAAATAAACCCCAGTCCTATCATTTTAAACAACAGGTTTTCCATCGTTTCCAGCGAAGGTAAAGTACTAATAAAACCACCCGGTTGTTTATTATGTAAGTGGTAATCCTGAACATAAAGTAACAGGCTTTGTACTGCGGCAATGCTTAAAATACTGTATGCGATAACGGATAACAGTATATGGGTTTCAAGACCGCTGGAGAGCTGGTTAATATAATGGTGATGGTTACTACTGGTTCGAAGTAACAAGGTGATGGCTGCGAAAGGAAAGACCACCATTCCCAAACACTCCACCGGCTGGCGTAAGGCGGCTAAAATGATAAAGGTTGAAGTAATCCAGCTAACCAGAGACAGCACAGTGAAAACACTCAGATCCAGACCTTGCGGAGTATACAAGGTATATTGAAATAACACGAAAGCATGGAAAACAACAGCAATCATCGCCGGTAACAACAGTTTTTTTGTGGATAATGTAATCATATCCTTTTTTTTATGGCGACTGTGCTTGAGCAGCACAGTCGTTGCAATCACATAGAAAAGGATACCGATAATACTTAAAATCATTTTGTCGATGCTGTGTAATAGAGTTAATCGTGAGTAGGTTAATCATCGCATAGCTTGAGGCGCAAATGAAAGTAGATTCAGCGCTAAGCGTTATAATTTGGTTGCCAGAATAAGGTGTACTGCGAACAATGACACAGTATAATAAACGAAATTTATACTAAATGTGGCCGATTATTCGTGAAACCGGTGGAATTTTACGTGAAATAATGCGCATTTCATATGCAAATTAAAGCCAAAGACTGACAACAGTCAAATATGTTTTATACTGGACTAAATAAATGAATAAAAGAGATTAGGGAAAACTCGATGGATTTGAGGGTGCTGGGGTGCAGTGGTGGTGTGGGTGTTGATTTACGAACAACGACCTTGTTAATAGATACCGATATACTCATCGATGCCGGGACAGGGCTGGGGGATTTAACTCTGGATGAAATGGCGGCTGTCAGACACATTTTTGTGACACATTCACATTTGGATCATATTGCCGGTATCCC
Source organism: Chromatiales bacterium (assembly GCA_027070385.1). GTDB lineage: Bacteria > Pseudomonadota > Gammaproteobacteria > UBA6429 > Thiohalophilaceae > SZUA-37. The sequence continues at coordinate 1,142 of JALXDW010000177.1, read as the reverse complement.
GTTATTTATTGATACCATCTTTGAACGTATCAAACAGCCAGTGACTATTCATGCCCAGGCTGAAACACTGAATGCTTTACAGACACATATTTTTAACAATACCATCTGGCCAGACTTCTCCCGGCTACCGACAGAAGCCCCGGTTTTAAAATACCAACTGATGGAACCCGGTGAATGTATAACGATTGATGGCCGTCAGCTTGAAATGATACCGGTTAATCACGTTGTGACTGGCGCAGGTTATCGGGTTGAAAGTGCCAATGGAACGTTTGCCTTCAGTGGCGATACCACAACCAATGATACATTTTGGGATGCTTTGAATAAGCACGACAACCTGGATTTATTAATCGTCGAAGCGGCTTTTTCAAATACCGATAAAGAACTTTGTCGTATTGCCGGGCATTATTGTGCTGAATTGCTGGCAGAAGACATTAAGAAACTCAAACACCATCCTGACGTTTATTTAACACATAATAAACCGGGTGCTGAGACAGCGATTTTGCAGGAATGCCAACAGGCAATCACGTCTCATAAGGTGTATCCCCTGCAAGGGCAGAAGACCTTTCATTTTTAATTGGTTATAATAACTCAGTATTTTTTAACTCAAGTTGTAGAGCATTATGTTTGACGGTTTAACGGAACGTTTAGGTCAAACACTACGCAATGTGCGTGGTGTTGGCCGTATTACAGAAGACAATATTAAAGACACTTTGCGCGAAGTGCGCATGGCACTGCTTGAAGCTGATGTGGCTTTGCCGGTGGTGCGGCAGTTTATTGAGCATGTGCGTGAGAAAGCCATGGGGGATACGGTATTAAAAAGCCTGACGCCAGGGCAGACATTCGTCAAAATAGTGAATGATGAACTGGTCAGCATGATGGGGGAAGTCAGTACCGGTTTAGAGCTGAATGTGCAGCCACCCGCAGTCATACTCATGGCCGGTTTACAGGGTGCAGGTAAAACCACCACGGTTGCTAAACTGGCTCGTTGGCTCAAGGAAACACAGAAAAAATCTACTTTGGTCGTGAGTGCCGATATTTATCGTCCTGCGGCGATTAAACAGCTTGAAACCGTTGCCACTGAAGTGGGAGCAAGCTTTTTCCCCAGTAATGAAAAACAGAAGCCGGTTGATATTGTCAAAGGG